>NZ_JAVLSP010000049.1:0-27970 GCF_031528575.1 Candidatus Sororendozoicomonas aggregata | reverse complement strand
ATTTGCTAAAAATTTCCGACTTTTTAGACCAATTTGCTGCCACCGCAGTAGGGCAGTCTATTCTCGGACAGGCTCCTAGGAGCCTGACCGACTTATGCTTTCGAGCATAAAATTGAGTAGGGCGAGTCAGAATTTTCGATCAATTTGTGCGAATAGTTGACCTATTTAAGCAAATTGATCTGAAATTCTGGCCGCGCTTTCTCGCGCTTCCTGGATTTTAGGCCGAAATTGTCTTAAGTCCGACAGGCTCCTATATTTGCTGATGTGGCAGTAAACACCGTGAAGGCCAATAATTTCAAATTCATACTATCTTCTATAATCTTATATAATAAGTGTCGTTTAGTTTCAGTTAGCTTTCCAGTGATTTATATAATGCGTCCAACCCCATTCTGCCCGCCATTTTTTTCTGCTCCACCGGCGTATCATCATCAAACCCTATACAGTTCAGGTCTTCCTGGGGCAGTTCATCAAGAAAACGGCTTGGAACCGTATCAATAACCTCTCCAAACTGTTTTCGCTGAGCGGCCAGCGTCAGGGTGAGTGATTTTCTGGCCCGGGTAATTCCCACATAGGTCAGCCGACGCTCTTCCTCAACATTGTCTTCCTCAATACTGGTGCGATGGGGCAGCAGCTCTTCCTCCATGCCCATCATAAAAACATGGGGATACTCAAGACCTTTTGACGCGTGCAGGGTCAGCAATTGTACCCGATCCGCATCCTCTTCTTCCTCCTGACGCTCAAGCAGATCCCGTAAAATCAGTTTTCCCACCGCTGTTTCGACGCTGATCGGGTCTTCACCCGGCTCCATGGAGCGTTCAATGGTTTGTTGCAGTGAGTCAATCAAAAACCAGACATTGCCCATGCGTTTTTCTGCCACGGCAGGGGTTGTGCTGTTTTGATATAACCAGTTTTCGTAGCCACTGTCCTGGATCATTTCACGAATACTGTTTACAGGGTCTGCTTCTGTTTGAATCAAACGAGAAACCTTATCCAGCCAGTGGGTAAAGCGACGCAGCTTATCAAGGTATTGAGGTGACAGGCTTTCCTCAATACCTATTTCTGAGCAGGCCCTGTACAAACTGATATGGCGCTTATTGGCGTAGTTGCCCAGTTTTTCCAAAGTGGTGGGGCCAATTTCTCGTCGTGGTACATTGACAATCCGCAAAAAAGCATTGTCATCATCGGGGTTCACCAAAAGACGCAGGTAGGCCATCATATCCTTTACTTCACTGCGGGCAAAAAACGACGTACCACCGTTAATATGATATGGCACCTGATGATGTTGCAATTTCATTTCCAGCAGGCGGGACTGGAAATTGCCGCGATAAAGGACGGCATAATCTTTGTAGCGGGTTCCCAGTCGCAGCTTGTGTGTCAGAATTTCCGTAGCAATTCGCTCACACTCCATTTCATCATTACGGCACTTGATGACCCGAATCTCGTCCCCCATCCCCAGCTCACTCCACAGGGACTTGTCAAATACATGGGGATTATTGGCAATCAGTGTGTTGGCCGCTTTCAGAATACGGCTGGTTGAACGATAATTCTGCTCCAGCTTGATGACTTTCAGGTTCGGGTAATCGTCTTCCAGCTGCACCAGGTTTTCTGGTCGTGCACCCCGCCAGGCATAAATGGACTGGTCGTCATCCCCGACAACGGTAATCTTACCGCCCATGCCAACTAACAGGTTAATCAGACCGTATTGGGCCGTATTGGTATCCTGGTACTCATCCACTAACAGGTAATGTACTTTATTTTGCCATTTTTCCAGAATATCAGGCCGACTGCTAAAGAGACTGACTGGCTGTAAAATCAGGTCATCGAAATCAACGGCATTATAGGCTTTCAAGGTACGCTCATAGTGTTCATACACACGGGCAGCAGTAATCTCTGTTGGCTGGCGCGCCTGATCAAGAGCCTGGCGCGGGCTGAGCATGGCGTTCTTCCAATTGGAAATGGTGTGCTGAACAGCGTCAACCGTCTCATCTTCTGCCCCCATATCACGTATCATCAGCTCACCGATCAGAGCCTTGGCATCGTGCGCGTCAAAAATAGAAAAGCCGGGTTTATAACCAAGCGCCTTGCGCTCCTGACGAATGATGTTGAGACCCAGGTTATGAAAAGTCGATACCGTCAGCCCATGGGACGCTTTGCCTTTTACCAGCTGCCCCACCCGCTCTTTCATTTCACGGGCTGCTTTATTGGTAAACGTCACGGCGACAATATTGCGTGCCTTGATACCGCATTGCTGAATCAGATAGGCAATTTTTGTGGTGATCACGCTTGTTTTACCGCTACCGGCTCCAGCCAGTACCAGCAGGGGGGTATCAATATACTTAACAGCCTGACGCTGTCGGTCGTTGAGTCGCTGCACAGGTGGAAATTTCTGTTCATCAAAAGGAGCAGTATATCACCGCTTTAGACGTCTGGTACGTTGTTTCACCAGCGTTTTCACGGTCACTGCCTTGACCAGCCCTGAACACCTATGGCTGTCATCACCAGCTGCACGGACAGTGCCGCAAGAATCATCCCCACCACCCGAATAATAATGGCTGAGCCATTATGACCTATTACCCGAAAGATACGACCAGCCATCAACATAAACCCGCAAGTAATCAATAGTATTATGATTAATGCTACTGCGGTGACCGCTTGTTCTGGAAAGGTATAAACGCGATTATCGGAAAGCAGGATAACGGCCATAATAGCCCCCGGACTGGCAATGGATGGCACAGCCAGTGGAAAAACGGCAAGCTCGTGCCCCGGCTCCTGTTGTCCTCCGCCTTTTTCAGGGTTGGTGAATATCATTTGAAGGCCAAATAAAAAGAGAATTAACCCGCCGGCCAGCTGCAAAGAAATCAGCTGAATGCCCATAACTTTCAGGATTAACTGCCCCAATACCAGCGCGGATAGAAGAATCAAAAAGGCGTATACCGTCGCTTTGACTGCCGTTTTTCGTCGGCCAGCCGGTGAAAGATGAGCAGTAAGCCCGGTAAACAGCGCCAGTGTGCCTACGGGGTCCACCGTGGCCCACAACATGATTAAGTCTTTGATGAACTGTTCCATAGGCCGCCCCATTAAATTTATTGTTGAATCATTATCTAGCCCGGATATTTCATAAACATGCTCCTGGCCTTGCTTGCTCCTTGCGGCTCTAAGGGAGTTTTGCTCAGTCGGCCGTACTCCCCGGTGGCGCTCCTTCGCGAAATCCCTTAGAGCCGCAAGGTTCCGCGCAATTCTCAGGGCAGTTTATGAAATATCCGGGCTAGGAGCCTGTCGGACTTATGCTTTCGAGCATAAAATTCAGTAGGGCGAGTTAGAATTTTCTCGCGCTTTCTGGATTTTAGGCCGAAGTTGTCTTAAGCCCGACAGGCTCCTAGCATAATGATGGCGTATCAGAGGGCGCAGGGTTGAAAGCATCCCCTGATAGGCTGGCATTAAGCCTAGGCCAGAGCAGCGCGGCAGTAAACCTGCCAATTACCCTGAATTCAGCCATTGATCGCTTTTCACTTGCCCGGAGTCAGACGCCTCATGGGAAAACGGCATTCACCGGCTGAAGTCAACATTACCCACTAACTGAGCACCTTGACGATGAGCAATACTACTCTTCCTATGACAGAAAACCTTTCCCGTTATTTGATCACCACGGGTACCCGGGAGTCTTCTTATCTAAAACAGCTGCGGGAAGAAACCCGTCACCTTGAAGACCACAATATGCAGATTGCCCCTGAACAGGGGCAATTTATGGCCATGCTGGTGCAATTAACAAACGCAAAAGCCATTATCGAAATTGGCGTGTTTACCGGCTATAGCTCGTTGGCAATGGCAGAGGTATTGCCGAAAGAAGGGCACATTATTGCTTGTGACATTAATGAAAAAACCACAGCAATGGCCAAAACCTATTGGGAAAAAGCGGGCGTTAGCGAGCGTATCGACTTACGGTTAGCGCCTGGCCTTGAAACACTTCAGCAATTGTTGGATGCAGGCAGGCAGCAGAGCTTTGACCTTGTTTTTATTGATGCCGACAAGCCTTCCTATGATGGTTACTACGAGAAGGCGCTGGCGTTACTTCGCCCAGGAGGCGTCATCTTATTAGACAATATGCTATGGGGTGGACAGGTGGCTGACGACAGTATTCAAGATGAGTGCGCAGAAGCATTAAGGCAGCTCAATAAGAAAATCCACCAGGACAACCGTGTTGATATGGTACTGCTGCCATTGGCAGATGGTATTACTATGATTCGAAAGCACTAGGAGCCTGTCCGAGAATAGACTACCCTACTGCGGTTGCGATAAATTGGTCTAAAAATTCCTGCTTCTTCGTCAAATAGCCCCACTATTATCCTCAGAAGCATCTTACGTCAGGGAGTTGGCCTGAAAGTGTCAGATTAGGGTTTTGATTTCCATTTCTGGACATTATTTCCGGCAGGTCTGTGACCCTAACCTGACAGTTTTACTGCTTAGCGCAACTTTTAACCCCGTTGGGTGACGCGCGCGTGCTGGATATCCGAGAGTCACATGAAACACAGCTTCGCTTCCGAGCTGCGATCAAGCGACCAAAAAGTGCCGCAGCGCAATGGATAGACTCACTCGATCCAGATATGACTTATATTTTGGTGTGCCAGTCAGGTAAGCGAAGCTTAACCATGGTGACAGATTTACGCGAACGGGGAATGGGGCGGGCATACAGTTACTTTGGCGGAATGAATAGAGCGATCAAGGCTGAGGACGCAGACTTGATGGAGGTTATCCAACCGTGCTCCCCGGGGTAAAAAACAAAGATTTCACTTTCTTTATTGCGAATAGTCTATGCGTGTTAAGTGCGTCGCGACTAACTCTGTTTGCAACATCCTGGTGGATGGTAGAAGAGACCAGAAACGCGTCCGATTTGGCTCAGATGATGGCTATAGCTCTACTGATCGAGGTGGCTTGCCGCTTCTTATTCGCCAATGTGGGCGACGTATTTAACAAAAAGCACGTAGTTATGCTAACTTCTCTGGTAACAGGGCTGTCATCGTTGATCCTTTACTGGGTATTATCTCCTGGCGTTCATTATCTGTTGATATGGACACCCATAATTTTGCTGTCGGTATGTAATGCCATTCGAATGCCGGTGAATGCCAGTCTGCTCCGTTTTATCGTCCCTGAATCTATCTTATCTCGTGCCATATCCCTTAATCAGGGCGTGAATACATTCGGCACCATGGTAGTGCCTATGTTGGCGGGGGGGGGGTGATCTCACTGTTTGGTGTCAAGCTCGGGTTAGTCATATCTATTTTAACGTCTGTTTTCTCTGTTGTACTGTTGAAATGTATTGAATACCAACAAGTACCCAGAGAAGTCAAAGCCCAGTCTTTAATAGCAATGCACCGGAAGCGTTGGGCCGACTTTCTCAAAATTTGGCCTGAGGTGACTTTTGCCGTTGTCCGCGCATTGCTCAATGGGGTGATGTACGCCTTCTTTTCCGTCTTTGTTCCATTTTTTGCCAACACCATTACGGCAGACGGTGCCTGGATTATGGGTACACTTGATGGAGCCTTTTCAATCGGTTTATTCCTCGGCGCAACGTTCATTGTTGGCAAACATAAGCTTAAGTCCCGTCCTATGAGTAGAGCGATGATGGGTTTCACTGGATTACGGCGAGCTTCTTACTTATCGCTGTCATAGTGCTTTACCAAAGCCAGTTCCCAGGCACTCCCGCACTGGTCTTTGGTATGTCGGCCCCCTTAGTTATTGGTGGAGCCTGCTTATTTCTGATCAACAACAGTATTTCGGTTATTAGGATGCACGCTTCCCCCAAGGGGTCACTCTCATCCATTCATAAAGGATTTCTGTGGACGGTAAACACCTCACCCACCGAGCTGCGCTAAATTGGCGGTATTCCCGGTAATGCCCTGATCCAGAAAATGGCTGTCTTTTTTCAAGCGCAGTGACGAGGTAATGCGCTCTATCAGTGCGTCTTGTTGATGGTCATGTTGCAGCAGGTCACGCAGATCAATGCCTTGATCCCCAAACAGGCATAATTGTAATTTGCCCAAAGAGGTAACCCGAAGGCGATTACAGTCATCACAAAAATCCCTGGCGTATGGCGTGATCAGACCTATGCGCCCTTGATAGTCACTGTGGCGGTATTCCTGGGCAGGGCCAGCATCACGGCTACGAGCAATACGCACCCATCCCAAGTCTATCAGTTGCGAACGAATTGTACTTCCAGAGACATGGTGCCTGTTAAAAAAATCATGGTTATCTCCTGTTTCCATCAATTCGATTAACCGCAGGGTAATGGGCTGGTCTTTAATCCATGCCAGAAACCGCGATAACTCCCCATCATTAAGACCTTTCATTAACACCGTATTTACCTTGATGACAGGCAATCCGAGTTCGAAGCCTGCTTTTATGCCGGCAAGAATTTCCTGTAAACGATTATGTCCGGTGATCAGGGAAAAGGCGCCAGGGTTCAGGCTGTCAACACTGACATTCACCGCATCAATACCGGCTTTCAGCCAGGCTGAAATGCACTGATCCATTTTATAGCCATTAGTGGTCATGGCAACGGTATGAATGCCAGGCGCCGCCTTGATTGTTTGCACGATATCAGTAAAGTCGTGACGCAGGGTTGGCTCACCGCCGGTGATACGAATTTTTTCAACACCCAACTGTGAAAACGCGTGAATTAACCGTTTGATTTCAACCAGCTTCAACGCTGCTTTATGGTTGTGTTCAAGGCAACCATCAGGCAGGCAATAGTTACAACGAAAATTACAAAGGTCAGTAACAGATAACCGAAGGTACGGGAATGTTCGTCCCAGCGTGTCCTTCAATGATGACATAGAACACCACTCCCTAGGAGCCTGTCGGACTTAAGACAATTTCGGCTTAAAATCCAGAAAATGCGAGAAAGTGCGAGAAAATGCGGCCAGAATTTCCGATCAATTTGCTTAAACAGGTCAACTATTCGCACAAATTGATCGAAAACTCTGACTCGCCCTACTGAATTTTATGCTCGAAAGCATAAGTCCGACAGGCTCCTAGTCCACTAATGAATACATGAGGCTTTAATAAGCATTGTCAAATTCACATGCTAACGGGACTCTGTGAGAAAAACTATGGTGTTTAATAACACTTTATCAGACATTTGCGAAAGGTGGGTTATGCGTTTCAAGACGAAAAGAAGCCGTCCTGAGCGTTCTCAATCCGGGCGAAAAGCTGGAAAAAGCCATGCCAGTTATAACAATGAATGGCCCCAGCAGAGGTCGCTGCAAGAAAATAAAAAAACCATCTTACTGGCCTGAGTATTTACCTTTCAACATCGACCGATATAGAATAGCATTGACTTTTATAATCCGTTTTCCCTGATCCTCACTGCGCACAGACTTTCAGGCGCCTTCTTAATTTTTTAAACAATCTTGCCTTTTTTTGCATCCAATTGGATTTCCGGTTCGTCCCTATGGTCTTTAACACGGGGTACTAGAAGATAGTCTTCTATCACCCACCTACTCAGGAAACCCAGGAAACTCAGGAAAGCCCTATGAAAAAGATAGTCAGCCTTTTAGGGAGTACTCTGCTGCTCGGTACTATGCAGTTTGCCAATGCCGTTGAGTTAGATGCTTCCATCAAGCACAACCCCAACAATGGTGTGATTCATGTCTACGGCCCGGGTGGACCAGATACTGCGCTGAAAGCGGCGGCTAAAGCCTACCAGGCAAAAACCGGAACAAAAGTCATTATTACTGCCGGGCCTGAGTCCGAATGGACAAAGCAGGCACAAAAAGATGCGGATCTTATTTTTGGCTCCTCTGAACAGTCCATGTCCGCCTTTGTAGAAACCTACCCCTTTATCACTGAAGCAGACGTTAAGCCGCTGTATATCCGTCCAGCCGTCATTGCTGTTCAAAAAGGCAACCCGAAAGGCATTCACAGTTTTAAAGACCTGCTGGATAAACCGGTTAAAATTGTAGTGACTGAAGGAAAGGGCGTGTACAACACCTCAGGTACCGGTGTCTGGGAAGATATTGCTGGCCGTTTGGGTTCTATAGAGGATGTCAAAAATATTCGCAGCAAAATTATCAGCTTCGAAAAAGGCAGTGGTGCCAGCTTTAAAGCCTTCCTAAAAGGTGCCGATGCCTGGATCACCTGGGCGCACTGGCCACTGACAAACCCTGACAAAGTTGATTTAGTGAACATTGAGCCTGAACGAAGAATCTACCGTGATCTGCCTGTTGCTCAGACCAAAGGTGCAGATAAAGCCACCAGTAAATTTATTACTTACCTGACTAGCCCGGAAGCTGCAAAGTACTTTTACAAAGAGGGCTGGACAAAGTAAATTATTGTCGCTTACAGCTTCAGTAAAGACGACTATAACCGTGAAAATTAAATGCACTATCACTGTCGTTGGTACAAAATCACAAAGCCTGACGTCCTAGGAGCCTGTCGGACTTATGCTTTCGAGCATAAAATTCAGTAGGGCGAGTCAGAATTTTCGATCAATTTGTGCGAATAGTTGACCTATTTAAGCAAATTGATCGGAAATTCTGGCCGCGCTTTCTGGATTTCAGGCCGAAATTGTCTTAAGTCCGACAGGCTGCTAGGATACCCGATAAAACCAGCCCAACAACCACCATTGATACCTATGCTAAAACCATCATTCCTGCCACGCCTGTTGAATGATACCCTGGCTATCGCCCCCCTTTGTGTCTTCCTTTCCCTCGTGGTATTTCATATGGGTGTGCTGACGTTGAGTAACTACCTGGTACAAATACCCGTTGACATTGCCGACTTTCACAACACCTGGGGAACCTTTTCTTTTCCACTGGTGTATCTGGCGACAGATTTAACCGTTCGGCTATACGGAGCTCCCCTCGCCCGACGCGTCATTGCCTGCGTCATGGTGCCCGCGTTGATCTTCTCCTATGGTATTTCTGTCTTATTCCAGCAGGGTGTTTATCAGGGAGTGGAGGCGTTAGCCGTCTTTAACCTGTTCGTTGCCCGCATCGCCTTTGCCAGCTTTTCAGCTTACCTTACCGGCCAGTTACTGGATGTCACCGTGATGAACCGATTACGCCGGTTAAAACAATGGTGGGTAGCACCGGCCATGTCCACCATCGCAGGTAACGCCCTTGATACCGCGGCCTTTTACTCGGTAGCATTTTATCAAAGCACAGATGCTTTTATGGCGAATAACTGGGTGGAAATCGGCCTGTTGGATTATGGTTTTAAACTCATTGCCTGCCTGTTTTTATCCCTACCCTTGTACGGTGTATTATTGTCTTACCTTGAGCGCCGGCTGCCTGGCATATCACTGACTTCACCCATTGCCTGATAATTGCCTGATATGATCACAACGCAATCCCCAACGGCCTGCCCCTGCGGCAGTCAACTGGCTTATACCCACTGCCGCGGGCCATTCCATGATGGAAAATCCCCCGAAACAGCGGTGGAGTTAATGCGCTCCCGCTACAGCGCTTACGCTCTGGGAAACGTGGATTACATTATCAGCACGACACTCCCCCCGCAACAACCCGCTCTTAAAAAAGAAAAGGCATTACTTAAAGCAGATACTACCCACTGGCTTCGATTGGCTATTATCAAAACCACAAAAGGCTCAATCAAGGACAAAAGCGGTGTTGTGGAATTTAAAGCCTGGTATATCGCCGCACCGGGCCAGAGGGAGCAGTTTCTGCATGAAGTTTCTGATTTTATCAAGAAGCAGGGGCGCTGGTATTATATTCACCCCTCACTGCCAAAAGCACCAAAGGGAAATCGGTAGAAATGACGTCTCCTACTGGGACAAGGACTGGGAACAACAAGGTAGTTTGAGTCCCCAATTGTTCATGGCAGCAATGTCGCTGAGCCGCGTACTGGTTCGGTTTGTGGCAAGGGTTTATCTTGACGATAGATATGCCAGCCAGTCATTAATAAATCGTTTAATTCTATCTCCCGCATAATTTCATCGTAACTCACCAAGCCCTTACTGGATAAAGCGCCATTCAAATATTCCATGAAAATGACATGCGGCCACGAAGTGTCGGGGTGTCCTTTTATACTTTGAAAGGGTAACGCTTCAAGCACCTCGTTTAACTGCCCGATAATGCCACTTCCCTCGCTCATCTTCTGTGCCATTGTTATCAGATCGGTTCTATCGCGATCTCGATATCTAACCTCCGCGGTGTAATGTTTCGTATAGACCAGCTTTAAAGGAATATAATTCTGCGGTTTTGACAGACTGTCACCTTCATCACTGACAAACACAAAACAACCCGGGTTATTTTTTATTAATGACGTGATGTAATATTCCGTTTTCTTTTCCGCTATGTCTTTGTTCAATTGCTCACTATATTGAGGTAAGTCCGTGTAGGGGTACAAGACGATAAATAACGTTGAATCACCACAGGCACCGGCAATATCCTGAGCCGGAACTACATTGATGGGCTGTTTTTTATCACCCTCAAAATCCTTATAGGGATAGTGAATATCTACCGGGATAACGGTAATACCGCATCCCAGAATAGTTAAATAGCGTTGCATGAGAAGGGATATTCTCCCACCGCCACAGCCAATATCAACAATGTACTTAATGGTAGGGTGTTGTTTCAAAAAATCAGCAAGGTAATTAAAGTTATGGTTTGTCCGTTGGAAATTATCAAAAGAATCAGAAAGTGGCTGCGTAGGATCAGGGAGCACCAGTTTCTGGTTGCCAATGTCCACAAACTCAGGCTCAGGTTCCACCTTATAAGGTCTGGATTCAGATTTACTGATACCCACAATGCCCAGTTCTTCGATACCCACAATACCCAGTTCTTCGACCTGTTTGCATAGCTCGTGTTGTTCGCAGGCTGATCTGAAAGTCATTCTTTCGTCTGTTCCGTCGTCACAAAAAGACATCATTTCGTCTGTTCCGTCTCCGTCGTCACGACCTGAATAGCTGTACAAGCCAATCGTAAAGTTTCCCCTTTCATTTGTGCGTAACGATGTATCATGGAAATAGCTACATTGAAAACAAATGGCTGCCTCTATTAGACTCCTTTGAATACCTGATGAGTTGAGAATTTCCAATTTTTCTTCTATCGGCAACCAGACCAGACGAAGACCCTCACCCTCAATACCCAAGCGTAAACTTAACTTCTTAAGGGAGTCTGCCATATCATCGATGGCTCTTTGTCCATCTTCTCCGTATCTATCAACTTTCAAAGAATCAGCGGCCCCCTGAGCGTCGCCTGTTTTTCCGCACATGCCATTATTCGGGAAAATACTGCCATAAAACAGAATAACAACAGCCAATAACCCTATTTGAGAAGACATTTTTATTTTCATACGGAAAACTCCCCACCCAGATTAAACCAATACGATTTACCCTCAGGGAGCATAGCCGAACATTGATAAAATGCCAGACTAAGCATCGATGCCAACAAACCATTGATAGATTTTTTTCTTTATCTACGACTTAATTTCATCGTATGTCACCAACCCCTGACTGGATAAAAAAATGTTGAAATAACAAAAGAAAATGAAATCTTGCCGTAATTTTTCGTGTCCTCTTTTTACTGTGGATTTCAGGCTTTGCTTTATTCTATCTGTTCTATTGCGTCCAAATACTTATTCCTTGCAAACGCTGATTTCCTTTTCTCCCAAAACCCTGTTTTAAAATATCAGCCTGATTGCACTTCGGACACTTTACCTCAATAAGCACGTCATAAGACGTATATTTGCCTGATAATAACATTCACTATTATTGTCTTGTCTCGAAAGCTGATTTGTGCTCAACGGCGGATCATGCTTTACTTGCCCTCCAGCGAATTACCGCTTGCTTTTTGACCGGAGCCTCAGTCTGCCATGTCACTAAACCTTAACTTGCCGCGACTTTTTGACCAAAAAACCCGTAACCGAGGTCGCAGGTACTTTAATACCGGGCATGTCCGGTGGGTTGAGATCAATGAAGGGGACTGTGAGATTTACGGCGAGGTCAAAGGCAGTAGACGAAAACCCTATGAGGTAACGATTGAATTTAGCCCAGACGGCAAAGACGATGACATCGTAGAAGGCTTCTGCTCCTGCCCTGTGGGCTATAACTGTAAGCATGTGTTTGCTCTGCTGCTCGAAGCGGATCGTCAATACGGGGCTGATAAAGTCAATGCCCTCATCAATAAGTGTGACTCGGAAGAGTTTGTTGATCTCGCGGAAGCGCTTAACGCGGCTTCCAATGGGACAGCCCCCGATTCCATCAAAGGTATCATGACACTGATGCAACAAATGGGCGTCAACCTTGAAGAGCTGGGAATGGCTCCGACAAAAACACAATCAACCCTACTCCGCCCACAGTCATCAGCACAGCAAGATCAAAAAGCCCTCACAGCACGAAGTACGCAATGGCTGGAACGACTGCAAAAGTCAGCCAGAGATCCTGCCCAACCGCACGCTCCGGCACAGCAAAACAGCATGTCCATTGTATACTTACCAGCATTCAGTAAAAACGGCAATGTCGTAGTGAGCCTGCACAGTTGCCGCCAGCTGAAAAAAGGCGGCTTTGGCAAACCCTCCAGTCAGATCAGTCTGGATTTGTTTTCCTATACTTATTATCAAAACACACCTAAATGGCCTAAAAGCTTTGATGAGCAAGATAAGAAAATCGTCAAACTCGCCTATATGGAAAACCTGATTGCCTCTTGCAACAGTAAGATCGTCCTTAAAGGTGAGACAGGTGCGACACTGCTCGAACAAATAATCGCCACCGGTCGTTTATGGCTTGACAGCGAGAGCAAACTCGCTATTGAACAAGGTGACCCTGTTCAACCTGAAGTACGCTGGCTCATTAATGAAGACGGCCATCAAACACCGGCGCTTTTTGATGAAAGCCAGGATAATCATCAACTAAATCTCATCACCACAGAGCCACCTTACTACCTCAAGGCCTCTCAACGGTGGGCAACGTGTGGGCCGTTAATCAATGCGCCAGAGACTGACGTTCTCAGTACGTTGCTGCAAGCCCCGCCCCTCGATAACGACAGTATTGCCAGAACGCAGCAAGTGCTGTCAGAGATTCTACCGGCGGCTGTGGCAAAGACAGTCAGGCAGCCTGAGGCCATCAGCGTTCAAAAAGTCACCCCAACCCCGGTACTCAGCCTCAGTAGTATTCCCTGGCAGGCTAAACAGACCTCGCGTAAAGGCAGTGCGTTGTTCGATACACCCGATGGGACACAAACCCTGGCAAAAGCCAATTTGCTGTTTGATTATAACGGCCAACGGGTAGATCACGGCGATAGTGCCAACACGCTGCCCACCCAATCGGGCGAGGCGATTATTCCACGGCATGAAGCCATGGAACAGCAAGCCATTTATGCGCTGTCTTCGCACTTGCGACCAGCTAAAACCCTCCTTGAAGCGGTGGGCATTAACGAGATTAGCCCTGCTGATTTATTAACATCACTACCGAATACCGACAACTACGAGCAACAGTGGCTGGGGTTTGTCAACAACGAGTTGCCCGAGCTGGAAGAAAAAGGCTGGATCATCGAAATAGCCGATGACTTCCCCTTCCAGTTTGCCGCTATTGAGGAAAGCGATTGGTATGCCGAGCTCGAAGAATCTGAAGACAACCCCTGGTTCACCATGAAGCTCGGTATTACCGTTGACGGTGAAGCCATTGACCTGCTGCCTGTCATTGCCCGCCAACTGCACCGTTTACCCGCTATTGAAGAACTTAAAAAGCTGAAAAAAGGCAGCAAAGTGCCTGTTGCCTTACCCGGTGGTAAATTCATCAAACTGACCGCTGAGCGCTTAACCCTGATCGCATCCACCTTGCTGGAGTTATTCGGTGACAAACCACTGGATGACTACCGTATCGAAAACCACCACGCGCAACTGTGGGATGAGCTGCAAAGCCAGCTGGGCTTACCCTGGGCCGGTGGGAAAAAACTCAAAAAACTCGCCAAAGAACTCAAACGGTTTAAGCGGCTCAAAGCCGTCAAACCGGCTAAAACCCTGCAAGCAGAGCTACGCCCTTACCAGCAGCAAGGATTATCGTGGTTGCAGTTTTTAAGGGAGTACGGCTTAAACGGTATTCTGGCCGATGATATGGGGCTGGGTAAAACGTTACAAACGCTCTCCCACCTGCAACTGGAAAAACAACGTCTCGGTGATGACCTGCCCCCCAGCCTTGTGGTGTGCCCCACCAGCTTGCTGCACAACTGGTGTCACGAAGCCGAGCGGTTCACACCCGACCTGAATGTGCTCACCTATCACGGCACCAGCCGTGACCTGGAGGCATTCCCACAGGCTCAGCTGATACTGACCACCTACGGTATTATTCAGCGAGACTTTGAGCAGCTGATTAAACAACGGTTTCATTTACTGGTGCTGGACGAAGCGCAAGCGGTTAAAAATCCCGATGCAAAAGCCGCAAAAGCCGTACGCCACATTCCTGCCAGCCATAAGCTGTGTTTGACCGGCACCCCCATGGAAAACCATCTCGGCGAACTCTGGTCACTTTATGATTTTTTAATGCCCGGCTTTTTGGGGGCCAGCCGCGACTTTAGCCGTTTTTACCGCACGCCCATTGAGAAGCACGGTAAAAAAGAACCCGCTAAACGCCTGCAAAAACGTATTGCGCCGTTTATGCTTCGCCGGAGTAAAGATCTGGTTGCCAAAGAGCTCCCATCAAAAACCGAAATTGTGCGCACCACTGAGCTCGAAGGCAAACAACGTGACCTGTACGAAACTATCCGTGCCAGTATGGAGATGAAGGTCAAAAAAGAAATCGAGAAAAAAGGCCTGGCTCGTTCACAGATTTATATTCTTGATGCGTTGTTAAAAATGCGTCAGGCCTGCTGTGACCCGTCACTGGTAAAAGTGGAACAGGCGAAAACCGTACGAGAATCCGCCAAGCTCGACTTGCTGATGGACCTGGTTCAACCCATGGTGGAAGAAGGCCGGAAGATTCTTGTTTTCTCGCAATTCACGTCCATGCTGATGGTCATTCAGGCACGCCTTGATCGGGCTAAAATTGACTGGGTTAAACTAACAGGCCAAACCGGTAACCGCAGCAAACCCATAGACGCCTTCCAACAAGGCAATGTCCCCGTGTTTTTAATCAGCCTGAAGGCCGGAGGCACCGGGCTTAACCTTACCGCTGCTGATACGGTGATTCATTATGACCCCTGGTGGAACCCCGCCGTTGAAGATCAGGCCAGCGACAGAGCGCACCGGATTGGTCAGGACAAACCAGTCTTTGTCTATAAGTTAGTGACTGAGCGGACAGTAGAAGAAAAAATTCAGGACTTGAAAGAGAAAAAACGGGCCATTGCCGATGCCGTATACGGTGACAGTGCCGGTAAGAAAAAACTCTCAATTACCGCCGAAGACCTGGATGTGCTCTTTGAGCCATTAGCCGCCAAGAGATAAAAACAATCAGCAGCCCTACTGGAGAGGGCATTTTTATTCTCATACAGAAAAGTCATCACCCAGATTAAACCAATACTATTTAACATGAGTTCGACACCCTGAAATTTTTCCTATCTCTTGCTAGTGCAAACAAGCGTTAATAGACATACAACCATCACTTTGGCCACTCCTGCGAAGGCAGGCGTCCATTTTCTGGTAGATTCCCGCCTTCGCGGGAATGACGACTGTATGGGTATCACTGCCATGCAGGTAGCATGGTATCTTTAATTGTTTTTCCTATCAGCGCACTTTATGACAAAAGAAACGATCAAATCCACCGTGTTTTGATAAACAGATACTGACTTGGCGTTTCGCAGCCGAGCCGTGGACTTGCTATTGCGTCAGCGTTAAATGAGCAAACCCTGCGCACAGCCTCAGCCGGAGCAATCCGATCAGATTCAACGAAGTGCTTTTGACGCCTCCCCATTGTTCATGGCAATGCCGCTACCGAATGCTTACTCAGTTTAGAGGGTGTCACAAAACTCTGAAATACACCCCGCACCGTCATCCTGTACAGAGATTGTACAGGAACCATGCGCCAGGGAGGGCAGTCTACCCCTTGGTATCATGCGGGTTTAGTGATTCACATCCTTGTGGCATAGATCCCGTATACTCCCTATACGGGATGACGCCGGAACGCATTGAGGCTTTTGCGACACCCTCTTTATAGCGGGGGATTATCCTGACGATAGACATGCCAGCCAGTCATTAATAAATCGTTTATTTCTATTTCCTGCATAATTTCATCGTATGTCGCCAAGCCATGACTGGATAAAAGGTCGTCCAGATAATCCCTAAAAATGATAACCGGCCATGAAGACTCGGGGTGTCTTTCTATACTGTATTTCAGGTTTTGCTTTTTTTCAGCTATTGCGTCCAAATAACTCTCCCTTTGCGATGGCAGCGCTTCAAGCACCCGGTTTAACTGCCCGATAATGCCATTTCCCGTGTTTATCTGTTGTGCCATTGTTATCAGATCTGCCCTGCAGCGATCTCTAACCGTCGCGGTGAAATGTTTCGTGTAGACCAGCTCTAAAGGAATATACTTCTGCGGTCTTGAATGGTCGTCATCTCCACTGGCAAATACAAAACAACCCGGGTTATTTTTTATTAATGACGTGATGTAATATTGCTTTTTATTTTTCACTATTTCTTTGTTCAATTGCTCAGTGTAAACAGATGAACCTGAGCAAGGGCGCAAGACAGTAAATAAGGTTGAATCCCCACAGGCACCGATAATATCCTGGGCTGGGATTAAATTGATGGGCAATGTTTTATCGACGTCAATATCCCTGTAGGGATTATGAATATCTACCGGGACAACGGTAATATCGCATCCCTGCGCATTTAAATAATGTTGCATGATAAGGGATTTTCCTGCAGTACCACAGCCAATATCAACAATGTATTTAATGGCGGGGCGTTCTTTCAGAAAATCAGCAAGGTAATCAAAGTTATGGTCTATCAGGTGACACTGGGGAGACAGCTTTTCGTCCGGTTCAATAAATGACTGCGATAAATCAAGAGTGATCAGTTTCTGGTTCCCAATATCCACCCATTCTGGGTTCGCCCCGTGGGGTATATTGGCATAAGTCGCAAAGTAATTGGCGGCGGCGCTGTTACAAATTGAAGTCGTCCAATAGGAGCCGCTGGGGGGATTATAAGGCCTGGCTCGAGATTTACTGATACAGGGAACAGGTGGAGCCTTATCACTCGTTGGGTTTGAGACTCCCAAGGCTTGGTATCCATATTCACGGGTTGAATGGTCAGTTAAAGATTCAAGAGCTGTAACTGGTAAGTCATTTTTTTTGTCGGCACTTTTTTGTTCGTCGGCACTTTTGTTTCGCTCCACAAATTGCCTGTAGAGCATTGACCCATCCTCTGACTGGCTGCCTCGTTGGGGACGGGTTATACAACTCAAAGTCATCGTATAGTTTTCCCCTTCATGCTTATGTAACGCTGGACGCCAGCCACTGTATTGATATCGATCAATAGCTGCCCTTATATCACCCATCGGAATGCTTGATGAGTTGAGGATTTCCAACTCTTTGTTTTCAGGAAGCCAGCGCAGACAAAGACCCTCACTCTCAATACCCGGGCGTGAGCCTAACGCCTCAAGGGCGCTTAGCACCGAATTGACGGTTCTTTGCCCTTCTTGTCCGTATCTTTTGAGTATCAAAGAAGCAAACTCCTGAGAATCGCCTTTTATTCCGCACGTTCCATGATTCGGGAAAACACTGCCATAGCAAAGAACAACAAGAGCCAGCAGCCCTGTTGGAGATAGCGTTTTTATTATCATTCGAGAAACTCCCTACCCGGATTAAATCAATAGTGTTTATTCTGAAGGAACATAGTCGAACATTGATAAAATACCAGGGCTTACCCGCCGGGCTGATCTGCCGGAAACCAAAGGGGTTGTAGACACGTCACCGCCGGCTCAACTCATCCAGCAGCGCGATAACCGGGTGACACAGGTTTTCTGCCGCCCGCTGAAGGTTGTGGCTGAACTGCTCTGGCGCAGCCACGGGATGATCCACTAAATCCGTGACCGCCTTGATAGCCACAACCGGCACCGAATAAAGGGAAGCCACCCAAGCGACGGCCCCCGCTTCCATCTCCTTTGCCACAACAGGTTCCTGCCGCAAAATGGCCTCATCCGTGGGCGACATATCCAGTGAATTACCCGTACAGACAACGGCCAGGGGTAAATTTATTGCCCTTGCCAAGGTAACCCCTTCAGGGCACGGGTAATGCCCTTCCCCATAGGTTTTATAATCTCCCAGGGGAATTCGCCGATCATAAAAACGGATACGCTCCCCCATATACACTTGCCCAACGGCACTCCCTTTAGCGGCAAAGGCACCACAGGTGCCGGCATTAATGATCAGATCAGGCTGATAACATCGAATTGCCTCCATAGTCACCAGTGTCGCGGCCTGTGTCCCGACACACGGCACCTTGTGAACACGGTCAATACCATGGCTCATAAGACAAACGTTAAGTGTCTTATAACCCCCGCAGTAGACGTTAAAGGGCAACCTGGCATCGGCCCTGGAAACATTCAACAACTGTAATCGTTGTATCAACGGCAGGGCTTCCTGTTCCATGGCAACAATAAGCGTGATGTTTTTCATCTTAATGAAACGGTGTATAGATAAAAAATGGAGGACAAATAAAACACCCGGGTACCACCGGTACTGGCTATGCGTTTCACGGCCAAGGAGGAGTCATTGTCCCACAGATATTAAAAAATCGACTTAAAGGCTGACCGACGAAAATCGTGGGCACTTGTAAAAAGGATAGAAGTCAGGGGAATTTTTACTATACTGATCAAGAAAATAAAGTATCCATATCACAGTAGAGAATTTATCACTTCCTATACTTTGCGGTTTCTTTCATGACTGCCCAACCGTTACCTAAAACGTTCAGAAGTCCAGATTATGTGTCTACTCAGATTTGCGGGACTGGTAGTTTTTTTAAGCCTCTCCAGTCCCACCTTCTCCAGTAATTCCGACCCCGTCGACCCCATCACACCGCTATGCCAGCCTGGCTGCGTCCCTGTAACAGGCTTTGCTCAAGCGCTGGGTAAAGTCACTAATTTAGCCAATGTTCGTGTTATTCCCGTACCGTATGAAAATATTCAGGCTTGCAACCCGGGGCTTGCCTATATTAAGACAGATGCTCAGGGCACATACGGCTTTTGTTATCCAAAAGATCAGAAAATAACCCTTTTTTTCGAAAAAAGAGGGTATCAAACCTCCCAAAGCGCAACCATTAACCTTGGCCACAAAGGCACTAAGGCCATTGGCCTATACCATAATATCTCTTACCAGGCCATCGACACTGTTTTTTTACGCGTTGCTGAGCGCATTGCGCAATACTCTGCGTTAACACCGCCTGTTGTTCATCACCTTGACCGCAATAAATGTCAGGTGCTGATTACCGTCACCGGGCTTCATAAAACCCTGTATGACGCGCCCCAGGGTGAACCCGGTGTCGTGGTCTCCCTTGCCCCTGAGGGTCATGAGCAAAATACTGACAACAGGTATTACGACAAGCTATTTTACTTTCGCGAATTTATGGGAAAGACCATCCCCATTGGCGGGTTAAAACACACCTCTAAAGATGGCGGTGTCCTGATATTCAATGTTAAACCTGGCAAATATCACGTCTACGGGCATAAGCCGGGGGTAAAATTCAGACCCCTCAGCTTTACCTGTGACCCCGGGTTATGGCATCGGTTCGCTCCCGGAGAACAAGTGTTTATTAACATGAGTCCGCCACAGGGACTTCAGGTGGTGCCAGCGAAATAACTTTTAAGAAGGCCTTTAACAAGACCGTTAAGAATGATTTGATAGAGGTCATTCATCTAACGGGGTTTGGCAACGAGTGACATTGCATCAGACGTAACGTTGTTCATTGGTACCGGTGGGCGGACTCGAACCGCCACGCCCAGAGGGCAAGTGATTTTGAATCACTCATGTCTACCAATTCCATCACACCGGCATGACATTACACTGTCATATTCAACCTGTATCCGCGGGGTTTGTGGTGCCCTGATACTGTGTCAGCATTTAGCAGCCACCGTATCTCCCCTGCCACCGCAAGACCAGTGATGCTGAATTATACGGATCGCCTCCCACTTTGCAACCCCCGAAAAAAAACGCCTGCGGTCGAGTATAGTAGACTTGGCCAAGTCAACGATTCTATTATCAGCACCTTAAGCGTTGGTTCAGCCCAATAAAAGCAGGATCAGAAATCAACGGTTTCAAAAGATCAATCACAGACTGACAACACCCCCCTGAGTACAGTATCCTTGCTCACCTTTTGTCGGTATTAATTGTCCTTTTCATGCAAGTCAAAGACTTTGATTTCGATCTGCCCGATGCGCAGATTGCCCGCTACCCTGCCAAAAACCGAACAGGTAGTCGTTTGCTGTGTCTTGACGGTCCATCCGGTAAGCTACGTCATCACCAGTTTCTCCATATAGAAAACCTGCTACAGCCAGGTGATTTGCTCGTACTGAACAATACTCGGGTGATTCCGGCAAGGCTTTATGGTCGCAAGGAATCAGGCGGCAAAATAGAGCTGCTGGTAGAGCGTGTGACGGGGGAAATGGACGTCCTTGCTCATATTCGTGCCAGCAAATCGCCCAGGCCTGGCTCGCGTATTCTGTTGGCAAACAAAGGGGTAGTCGCCACGGTAACAGGGCGCCGGGGGGCATTATTCATGGTGGCTTTTGATCAGCCTGTGCTTTCGTTACTCCAGGACATTGGTCACATGCCCCTGCCACCTTACATAAACCGTGATGACGAAGGGGCTGACCGATTACGTTATCAGACGGTCTTTGCTGAAAAGGACGGTGCTGTGGCAGCGCCAACAGCCGGTCTGCATTTTGATGAGGCACTGCTGGAGCGGTTGGAAAAGAAGGGAGTTAACAAAGCGTTTGTCACGTTGCATGTGGGCTCGGGCACCTTTCAGCCGGTCCGCGTCGAAGCAGTCGAAGACCATGTGATGCACTCGGAATATATTGAAGTGTCCGAATCTGCGTGCGCGGCTATCCGTGACACCCGCAAAAATGGCGGGCGCGTTGTTGCTGTTGGCACAACCTGTGTCCGTAGCCTCGAAAGCGCGTCACAAAATGGCGAAATCTCGCCCTGTTACGGCGATACCAATATTTTTATTTACCCGGGCTACCGCTTTAAAACGGTGGATGCCATGGTGACCAATTTTCACCTGCCCCAATCAACCCTGCTAATGTTAGTCAGCGCTTTTTCTGGTCAGTCTGCCATTCTTTCCGCTTATGAAGAGGCTGTCAGGGAGGGTTATCGCTTTTTCAGTTATGGCGATGCCATGTGGTTAACCCGAAAGGACTAGAAGGAGTCTATCAGCAATGAGCAGAGAATGCTTTATGCGGTTCGAGCGACTGGCCAGCGATGGTCAGGCCAGGCGTGGCAGGTTAACGTTTCCCAGGGGCACAGTGGAAACCCCGTGTTTTATGCCCGTGGGAACCTACGGAACTGTCAAGGGGATGCTACCCCGGGATATCAAGGGGATTGGCGCGGAGATTATTCTGGGTAATACCTTCCATCTGATGCTACGCCCGGGCACGGACATCATTAAGGCACACGGCGATCTGCACGATTTTAACCAATGGCAGGGTCCCATTTTGACAGACTCAGGGGGGTTTCAGGTGTTCAGTCTGGGCAAGCTGCGTAAAATTACCGAAGAAGGCGTCTCTTTTCGCTCACCGGTGGATGGTTCGCCGGTTTTTTTAAGTCCGGAAATTTCCATGGATGTTCAGCGGCAACTTGGCGCCGATATCGTCATGATTTTTGACGAATGCACCCCCGGTGATGCCACAGAAGCGGTTGCCCGGGAATCCATGGCGTTATCCTTGCGCTGGGCCGCGCGCTCCAAAGCAGCCCACGGGGATAACCCGTCCGCCTTATTTGGTATTATCCAGGGCGGTATGTTTGAACACCTGCGCGACCTTTCCCTGGACGGCCTTGTGGACATTGGTTTTGACGGCTTTGCCATTGGCGGCTTGTCTGTGGGTGAAAGCAAAGAGGATATGATGCGAATTTTATCCCATATCACCCCACGAACCCCCATGGATCACCCGCGCTACCTGATGGGTGTCGGCAAACCTGAGGATATTGTCGAGGCTGTCCGTCGTGGTGTTGATATGTTTGACTGTGTCATGCCAACGCGCAATGCCCGTAATGGTCACCTGTTTACCGATGAGGGCGTGATTAAAATCCGTAATGCCGTCCATAAAAAAGAGACTCGCCCCCTCGAGGAGCACTGTGACTGCTACACTTGCCAGAATTTCAGCCGCGCTTATCTGCATCATCTGGACAAGTGTGGTGAAATTCTGGGGTCAATGTTGAACACTATTCATAATCTGCGTTACTACCAACGGATCATGGCCGGATTGCGGGCAGCTATCGAACAAGGTACATTGAGTGACTTTGTAACCGGGTTCTATGCGAAACAGGGGCGCTCTGTACCCGTTTATGGCGGTGGAGCGGAGTAAATCCCGGTGGGGTAGTAGCAATGAAAGTAGCAATGGAAAGTAGCAATAAAAAAATGGCAGGTTTTATAATACCAGCACCTTACCTTAAGCGGCTGCCTTAAAAGTCTGCCTTTGGCGAGGATCATGAGTAATATCATGGAAAATAAAGGCAGCCAGATCCACTGCCAGGAGCCTGTCGGACTTATGCTTTCGAGCATAAAATTCTGGCCGCGCTTTCTCGCGCTTTCTGGATTTCAGGCCGAAATTGTCTCAAGTCCGACAGGCTCCTGGTTAATGCAGGATCAGGTTGTAAAAAATGAGAAAGTAATTGCTGCTATGCTAATGCACAATACTTTTCACCAACGCGAGTCTTATCGTTATACAGGAGTTCTTTGAATGGTAGAGTTATTCAGTATGGCCTATGCTGAGGGCGCGGCTGCTGCACCGGCTGCACCGACCGGTCCGGGCATGATTGGTCAACTGGTGATGTTGGGTGGTTTTGTCGTTATCTTCTGGCTGCTTATCTGGCGCCCCCAGAGCAAACGAACCAAAGCACACAAGAATTTGCTGGCCAACTTGTCCAAAGGTGACGAGGTTGTCACCAGCGGCGGTATCGTTGGCAAAGTAACCCATGTTACAGACGACTTTCTGACCCTTCAGGTCGCTAATAATATCGAACTGAACTTCCAGAAAGCCTCTGTTGCCTCTTCGTTACCAAAAGGTACCATCAAGGCAATCAAGTAATACGATGCCCTTAAAGATACCTTCGAAAAAATTGCGGACGCAATTCGGGTCAGAAGACAGTTTGTGATTTTTATTCGAAATGGACTGTGCCAGGGAAAGCCTGGCACTTCAAAAAACTATCAGGACCGGTGAGCCATGCTCAATCGCTACCCCTTGTGGAAGTACCTGCTTATTCTAGCCGTTTTGGTCTGGGGCTTTATTTATGCCCTGCCCAATTTCTATCCCGCTGATCCGGCCGTTCAGATCACAGGCGCAAACAGCTCCAGTAAAATTACTGACGCTGTTACCAGGCAGACAATCGCTGCCCTCAAAAACGCCGGTATCAGTGTGAAGCGTGAAGACAAGACTGAGGATTCCCTGCTGATTCGTTTAAAGCAAAGCGACCAGCAGCAACTGGCAAAGTCTATCATTAAAAACACCCTTGGTGATGACTATGTGGTTGCCCTCAACCTTGCTCCTACGACCCCCTCCTGGCTAACAGCTATTGGCGCCTCGCCCATGAAGCTGGGTCTTGACCTTTCCGGTGGCGTGCATTTCCTGCTGGAAGTCGATACCGCCAAGGCGGTGAAAACCAAAATGGAAATCGCCAGCGCGAAGATCCGTACCCTGCTGAGAAAAGAACGGCTGCGCTATCGCACCATGGCTGACCGTCAAGATGGTGCCTATCAGCTAGCCTTTTCAGATGCGGAAACACGTGATCAGGCCATGGCGCAAATCAAGAAAACCTTCCCTGACTTTATTGTTGAAGGTGTGTCCAACGGTGGTCGCTTTGCTTTATCTTACCGCTACTCTGATGCCGGTATTAAAGAGATTCAAGATTATGCCGTGCGCCAGAACCTCAATACCGTTCGGAACCGCGTAAATGAACTGGGCGTGTCTGAGCCGCTGGTTCAGCGTCAGGGTAAAACCGGCATTATCGTACAATTGCCAGGTGTGCAAGATACCGCAGAAGCCAAGCGTATTCTGGGTAAAACTGCCAATCTCGAATTCCGTTTACAGGCAAGGCCTGACGCCTCAAGAACATCCTCAGAAGCGTTTGATTTCCGAGATCCCCGCCGTCCGCCGGTCATGCTGGAGCGAGATATCATCATTACCGGTGATCAGGTTGCCAGTGCCCAATCAAATTTTGACACGCAAACCGGCCAGCCTCAGGTGAATATCAGCCTCGATGGTGATGGTGGCGCCCAGATGAACCGGGCAACCCGCAATAATATCGGGCGTGCCATGGGGGTGTTATTTGTTGAGCAAAAACCCTACACTCGCACTGAAACCCGGATGGAAAATGGTCAGCCAGTAAAGGTAAAAGTGCCTGGTTTTATTGAAGAGAAGCACATTATCAGCCTGGCAACGATCCAGAGCGCCCTCGGTAACCAGTTCCGCATTACTGGCCTCGATTCCGTGGCTGAGGCCTCCGAGTTAGCCTTGCTGTTAAGGGCCGGCTCCCTGGCGGCGCCCATGTACTTTGCTGAAGAGCGAACCATCGGTCCCAGCCTCGGTGCTGAGAACATTGCCATGGGTATTACCTCGACCATTATCGGTTTGATTATGGTGGTGATGTTTATGACCGTGGTTTACCGTGTCAGCGGAATTCTGGCGAACATTGCCCTGGCCTGCAATCTGATGCTACTGACGGCGGTAATGAGCCTGGTGGGCGCCACACTGACCATGCCAGGCATTGCCGGTATTGTCTTAACCCTGGGTATGGCCGTGGATGCCAATGTGCTGATTTTCTCGCGAATACGTGAGGAAATTAAACATGGCCGGCCCATTCAGCGAGCCATTCATGATGGCTTTGATCGTGCTTTTGTTTCCATTATGGACGGTAATATCACCACATTACTTGTGGGGATCATCCTGTTTGCGGTGGGCACAGGCCCGGTAAAAGGCTTCGCTGTCACCCTGTCTCTGGGTATTCTGACCTCCATGTTTACGGCCATTGTCATTACCCGGGCACAAATGAACCTGGTCTATGGCGGCCGCAACATCAAAAAACTGTCTATCTGAGGAGGCTGTCATGGGCAAGAGAAAAAGCAAAACTGTTGATACTGACGTTACCTCGCCAGACGCACGCCCGGATGAGAAAATCATCGGTTTTATGAAGCTGCGCACCTTCGCAACGGTGTTGTCGGTGATTTTGGTGGTAGGCTCTTTGATCTCTCTGGTCACTCGGGGCATTAACTGGGGGCTGGATTTCACCGGCGGTACGGTGCTGGAGCTGCATTATGATAAACCCGTGGATACCGAAAATGTCCGGGCCCAACTGGTCAAAGCAGGCTATACGGAATCCAGTGCGCAGGAGTTTGGCTCAGCCAGTACTGTGCTGATCCGTATGCCCGGTGACGATCCGGCACTGGGTAATAAAATCGCCCAAATGCTCGCTGCCAACTACGAGGGCAAGGTGGAGACCAAGCGGGTGGAATATGTTGGTCCTCAGGTGGGTGAGCGCCTGCGCGAGCAGGGTGGGTTGGGAATGCTGATGGCGCTGGGGCTGGTCATGCTTTATATTGCCTTCCGTTTCCAGTTCAAGTTCTCTGTGGGGGCGGTCGTGGCATTGACTCACGATAGCATTATCGTACTCGGATTGTTCGCGCTGTTGCAGCTACAGTTTGACCTGACGGTCATGGCCGCCATTTTAGCGGTTATCGGTTATTCCCTTAACGATACCATTATCGTCTATGACCGTATCCGTGAGAACTTCCGTAAGCGCCGTAAAGGCACAGCCTCAGACATTATCGATGTCTCCCTGACCCAAACCCTCGGCAGAACCCTGGCCACCTCGGGTACCACCTTGATGGTCTTACTGGCGCTGTTTCTGTTTGGCGGCGAGATGATCCACAATTTTGCCACGGCACTGATTGTGGGTATTGGTGTGGGAACCTACTCCTCCATCTATATTGCATCGAACTTGTTACTGTACTTGAAAATCAGCCGGGAAGACTTGCTGTTACCGGTAAAACAAGAAGAGATGGATAAAAGACCCTGATCACCGGTGATTCCATGCCGGGCTTATGCCCGGCGCGCAGTCATCAGTTACCCATTTTCATTCATCAGGTAGTCTCAATGCCCCGAGGCCGCATCACTCTCATTCTGTCTTAACAACGACCGGCTAAGGGCAAAAGGGATTGCCAGAAGTCTGCCACTTGTGGTGAAGAAGGTAAGTATTCCCACCCTCTCGGAGCGTGGGAACAAGGTTAAGCCAGATTATCAGGCCAGTAACGGTTACTTTATCCGTTATTTACCGGCATATATTCCATCAATGTCTTAAGAAGCTGGCGGTCACGCACCAGATTTTTGGAAATCTCAGCAAGGGGCGTATCCGTGGGGGGCTGCAATATGTTTGGCATTAACACCGTCAGCAGACCGTTGGTGTCCATGGACTGAGCTCCCCTGGGGCCTTCTTCACTGGCAACGATGTGATATATCTCAGCAGCGCTTTGCAGTAGCGTCTGCTGATAGGGGGAGCAACCGCGCAGTACCTCACTGGCAAATTGTTGACACTGCTCAGGCTGTTCCCTGTCTATTTTGGCGTATAAGTCTTGCGCCTGGCGGTAGCGATCTTCGGAAAAAATGTTCTGTGACTTTAAGTGATCTTTGTAAAGCCGTGAAAAGTCGTTGATTTCCACCGTATCAGGGTTTGCTAAAAGTCGCTCATAAGGCTTTGGCGCAGGCTCTTTCCTCAGTACACCATCCCCCTCTCTGATGGTCGCTTTAATACGCTCGGCGGCTGGCAAGAAATACTGCTTGTTCAAAAAAGGTTTGAGGGCTGCCACGACCGTTTTTAATGATGGGTTTTTTTTCTTCGACGCAATGTTATACAGTTCGGTCAAATCAGCGTGTGAGAGTAGCTTGCATGCCTGCCCCAGGAACGACACATGCTTTTGTTTGAGGGCGCTCTCTTTTTTTTGCACAATCTCCCGACAACAGTTCATTAGGTGCTTTTGGGGTGAAGTCTCTTTTTTGGGGTGCCTGTAGGCTTTGCCAAGGGCTTGATAATCATCGGGTTTCATCCCCTTTTGCATAAACATCAACAAGGCATCAATGCTTTGAAATGTTGTCGCGTTCCTTTTTCTCGCCTGGGCAGAAGGTCTGGGATGATTTCTTGGCGGTCTTAATTTTCTTTTGTCTTTAGCCGCCGGGTTAGTCAATAACTCAGTTTCTGGAACAGCGTTATCCAAACTGGCATTTAAAGCAGATTCTCGAGGACTGTCGCTGGCAACCTTTTGAGAAGAAGCGGGAGAGGTTCGCTCTCCGGTCTCAGGCTCCGCTGGCGTTAAGGCATTACCTTCAGGTGATGGAGAGGGTCTGCGGTGAGTCAGTGGTTTATCCAGAGCACCCAGGTCATCGTGCTGCCTTGGTGGTCGCATGGTTTGCGCGCAGTCCCACTCCATAACCTTTCGGGTGCAAAAGCTGCCACAGGCTTTGTTAAGAGCCCTCAGCTTTTTCAAGGGGATATCTGTGTGTGTTTCCAGATAGTTGAAGTAAGTTTGTTTAAAAGCCTCAACACGATCGCTAAGTGGCAATGACATGGTATCCTTCCCATAAAGTCAGAGTTAAGCAAGTCATTTTTTAAGCGTATATCAGCAGAGGGAAATGAGCAAAAGCCGGGTAATACAGGCAGAGTTATTATCCATTAAAAAACAGGCGCAGCGCCTGTTTTTTTAGCCCGGATATTTCATAAACTGCCCTGAGAATTGCGCGAAACCTTGCGGTTCTAAGGGATTTTGCGAAGGAGCGCCGTACCGGGGAGTACGGTCGACTGAGCAAAACTCCCTTAGA
>NZ_JAVLSP010000048.1:0-28556 GCF_031528575.1 Candidatus Sororendozoicomonas aggregata | reverse complement strand
CATGCTCCTACCGCGGCTACGATAAATGGGTCTAAAAAGTCGCTTTTGTTCGTCAAATAGTCCCGCTATTCTCCTCACGAAAGCGACTTTTTATCCGCCATTTCTCGCCGTCCTCGCTACGGGCAGACTTTTAAGACTGCTTCTCACACTGATGATCGTTGTTGAAAAGCGAAGTTGATGAGAAAAGCTGCCTGTTTAAGGGCAAAGCAGGCAGCTTTTATCAGCTATCCGCGCAGCTGACAATAAGCTGTTGAACAGCTTTTTAACGACGATAGACTTTTATTGATTAGCGATCGCCCTGAATTTCAAAATCGTCTTCTTTGAGTTTGGCGCTACCGTCTTTTTGTAGAACCCAAAGTTCGCGATGGACAACACCATAGGCTTTGTTCATTGTCCACTTTGAACTCAGGATGTAGCTGTTATTATCAACATATTGCCAATCAACCTCGGTGTAATCCACATCGCAATACCCACCATCAATAATTTGCTGCCAAAATGCCTGAATTTCCTCTCGTCCCTTAAACGTTCCCATTGGTCGCGCGTTCATAACTGCATCTTGTTCATATTGTGCCGCACAGCCGGCAGCATCTTGACGGTTGAATGCCTGTTGCCAGGTGTTAATGCCTGTTTTGCAGGCCTGTAGCGTTGATTCAGTCATGATCTTTTTCCACTTGGTAAGGATTAAGCTTTGCGCACGACAAAAAAGCCAACTGATCAGGCGTGGGTGTTATAAAACGCGGTGAAATAACATTACTGAACCCAGCTAGCTCATTCGCGCAACAGTTTAAGCCTTTTTTCACGATGAACAAGTCTCGTTTGAGCGCCTTGCCATGTTCATCATTGCCATTATCATACAACGCCCAGGAGCCTGTCGGACTTAAGGCAATTTCGGCCTGAAATCCAGAAAGCGCGGCCATATTTTCCGATCAACTTGCTTAAAATAGGTCAACTATTCGCACAAATCCATCGAAAAATCTGACTCGCTTTACTGAATTTCATGCTCGAAAGCTTAAGCCTGACAGCCTCCTAGGGGAACTAAATGGCTTGCTTTACGTCCAATGCACATACTGCTATTGAATTTTCCCCCCAAAACCCGCATCGTAAGACTATGGGCAATGCCCGTTGTTAGAAAATTGCCCCATGGGTAGTTTTCATGGTGCCAAATGAGTGGATTTAGCCTCAGGGGGTGCTGGTTAATTATCTTGTTGGTGTTTAATTATTATTTATAGTGTTTGCACCAATAAACCTATAATGACGCTGTCAAGGGGCTCTTGTTTATGGATAAGACAGTTTTACATTCAACAGATACGTTTATGCTGCCATTGTTGCCACTGCGTGACGTGGTTGTTTACCCCCATATGGTCATTCCCCTGTTCGTTGGGCGGGAGAAATCCATTGTCGCGCTCGATGCGGCCATGGAATCCAATAAAAAGGTGCTGCTGGTCGCCCAGAGAAATGCCCAGATTGATGATCCGATGCAGGAAGACCTGTTTTCCATGGGTACGGTGGCCAGTATTCTTCAACTGTTAAAATTGCCAGATGGTACGGTCAAGGTGCTGGTTGAAGGTGAAAAGCGTGTCTTGATTGATGAATTGGAAGAACAGGATGAGGGTGTTTTTGCTGTCGTTCATGAGAATAGTGAGGGATTGCTGTCAGACGCTGAAGCGGAAGCGCTTGTCCGTTCTTTGATGTCGCAGTTTGAGCAGTACGTTCAGCTCAGCAAAAAAGTCCCTAATGAGGTGTTGACCTCATTAGCCGGTATCAGTGATCCCGGCAAGCTGGTGGATACCATTGCTGCTCATATGCCGATGAAAATTGAAGATAAGCAGAAAGTGCTTGAGCTTATGCATGTTGGTGGCAGGCTGGAATACCTCATTGGCATTATGCAGGGCGAAATGGATTTTCTTCAGGTAGAGAAAAAAATCCGTGGTCGAGTGAAAAAGCAAATGGAGAAGAGCCAGCGTGAGTACTATCTGAATGAGCAAATGAAAGCTATTCAGAAAGAGCTCGGTGACATGGATGAAGCGCCTAATGAGCTTGATGAGCTGAAAGAGAAGATAGAAAAAGCAGGGATGACCGTTGAAGCGAAAGAAAAAGTGCTCTCAGAGCTTAACAAGCTGAAAATGATGTCACCCATGTCTGCTGAGGCTACAGTAGTCAGGGGCTACATTGACTGGATGATTGGTGTCCCCTGGAAGAATAAAAGCAAGGTTCGACACGATATGAAACGTGCCCAAAGTATTTTGGAGACAGATCACTATGGGTTGAATGAAGTCAAAGAGCGGATTCTTGAGTACCTGGCTGTTCAGAAGCGGGTGAAAAAAATCAAAGGTCCGGTACTTTGTCTGGTGGGTCCTCCCGGGGTGGGAAAAACCTCCCTCGGTGAGTCAATTGCCCGAGCGACAAACCGTAAATATGTTCGGATGGCACTGGGGGGGGTTCGTGATGAAGCGGAAGTGCGAGGACACCGTCGTACCTATATTGGCTCTATGCCAGGCAAGCTGATTCAGAAAATGGCTAAGTCTGAGGTGCGCAATCCCCTGTTCCTGCTCGATGAAATCGATAAGCTGGGTGCCGATATGCGTGGTGACCCGGCTTCTGCCTTGTTGGAGGTGCTCGACCCTGAGCAGAACAATGCATTTAATGACCACTACCTGGAAGTTGATTACGATTTATCTGATGTAATGTTTGTCTGTACCTCTAACTCCATGAATATTCCGGCGCCCCTGCTGGACAGGATGGAAGTTATTCGCATCCCGGGATACACCGAAGATGAGAAGCTCAATATTGCCACGCGTTACCTCATCCCTAAGCATATCAAAAACAGTGGCCTGAAAAAGAATGAACTGACCTTTCATGAAGCCGCTATCCGGGACGCGATACGCTACTATACCCGGGAGGCTGGCGTGCGTGGACTGGAGCGGGAAATTGCCAAGATTTGCCGTAAAGCCGTTAAAGATGACGCGCTGAAACAGCCGGAGCGAAAGCAGGATGTGAACCAGAAAAATCTGGAATACTTTTTGGGGGTGAGAAAGTTCAGTTATGGTCGTGCGGAAGAAAACGATCAGGTAGGTCAGGTCACAGGTCTTGCCTGGACAGAGGTCGGTGGTGAGCTACTCACCATTGAGTCGGTGGCTGTTCCTGGTAAGGGGCAGATTACTAAGACGGGTTCCCTGGGTGATATCATGCAGGAATCCATTCAGGCAGCTTTGACCGTGGTAAGAAGTCGCTCAGCCAGCCTGGGTATCCCTTCTGATTTCCATCAGAAAAATGACTTGCATATTCATGTGCCTGAAGGCGCGACACCAAAAGATGGGCCCAGTGCTGGTATTGGTATGTGTACAGCCCTTGTCTCAGTTCTGACAGGCATTCCCGTTAAAGCCGATGTTGCCATGACCGGGGAGATTACCCTAAGAGGCCAGGTGCTGGCTATTGGCGGACTCAAGGAAAAGCTGCTGGCTGCTCACCGTGGTGGGGTAAAAACGGTGATTATTCCAGAAGAAAATCGTCGGGATCTGAAAGAAATACCAGAGAATATCAAAGCTGATCTGTCCATTGTCCCCGTGCAGTGGATCGATGAGGTGTTGGATATTGCCCTTCAATACCGCCCTGAGTCCCTGTCCACCGATGTGGCTGAAACAAAAGCCGCGAAGGTCGATGAAGCAGCTTCGGAGCGTGTCAATACCCATTAGTCAGTTCAGGTGTGACTACCGCGCATCATCCAATACAGGTGCGGCCGCTCTTTTGCGCCTGTAGTGGTTTTTTATTGCCTTATATCATCAGAAGCAAGGGTTTCCGCGGCTTCCGTGTTGACAGTAGTGATAAGCGGTTGGTATAAAGTGCCGCTACGACCTTAATGCGGGGGGATGGCTGCCAGGTGTTTCATCCGGGAGGCTTCTGCCTGTAGGTCACGCAATTTTTTTTGGTGCTTCCGTCATGGCCAGATGATGCTGGCGGTAAATCAGTAAAATTATCGTGGCGTCTGCGCTGTTGCTTGAGTTTTCAGCTAAAATCCAGCAGCATAGCAGTCGCGCCCGTTAGGTACAGTTATTGCGGCGCTTTCGTGCTTAAGTATCTGTTAGCTGTTTTAGCTAAGAAAGCATCCTACAACGAAGGGGAATAGAGTGAACAAGTCTGAGCTGATTGATGCCATTGCAGCATCTGCGGATATCTCAAAAGCAGCTGCCGGTCGTGCGCTGGATGCCATGACAGCTTCTGTTACCAAGGCGCTGCAAGACGGTGAGCAGGTTGTGTTGGTGGGTTTTGGTACCTTCTCCGTCAAAGAGCGTGCGGCACGGACAGGCCGTAACCCTCAGACGGGTGAACCCATCCAGATTGCGGCAGCTAAAATTCCTAGCTTTAAGGCAGGTAAAGCGCTGAAAGACTCGGTAAACTGAGTATGATGCCGGTGATCAAAGATGATTTTCCGGCTGGAGAGCAGAGTGCGTAGCGCTTTTCTCTGTAGTCTGCTGACTCCATCAAGAAGGCGCGTCTTGTGATGCGCTTTTTTCGTTATACTGTTTGATTTTAAGGCCTGACTGATAAACCAGAGATCTGCCTGGACAGCTAGCCTGCAACTGAGGTTTCTATGCTGCAATCGATGAGGGATAAAGCAAAAAGCTGGGTGACGGTGGTTGTCGTAGCAATAATTGCCTTTATGATGGCTGTTACTGGTCTGGAGACCCTGGCACCTAATCGGAATAATCCCACAGTGGCCACTGTCAATGGTGAGGATGTAACCCATGCTCAACTGTCACAATCTATTGAACAGCGTCGTCGAGCACTTATTCAGCAGATGGGTGACCAGTTTGATCCCTCCATGATTGATGAAAAGCTGTTGAAAGATGTCGTGCTGCAATCGTTAGTTGATCGAACCCTACAGCTTCAGGATGCGAAGAAGCATGGTATGGACGTTGGCGATCAGGCGCTCGATAGCATGATTGTCAATATGCCGGAATTTCAGGTGGATGGTCGGTTTGATCGGGCACGTTTTCAGCTGTTGTTGCGCAATGCCGGTATGACACCGAGCCGGTTTAAAAATATGTGGAAAGAAGAGGTGTTGCTTAACCAGTTAAGAGCAGGTATTTCTGCTACTGAATTTGTCACCCCGGCAGAAATGCGGCGTTTAAGCGCCCTTGAAAATCAAACCCGTGATATTCGTTGGCTAACGTTGGCCGCGTCACCTGTCAGTGACAAAATCAAGCCCACTGAAGAGGAAATCAAGGCGTATTACGATAGTCATCATGATGCTTTCATGACACCTGAACAAGTCGTTGTCAACTTCATTAAGCTGGATAAGGTGGCGCTGGCTGATCAGGTAAAGATTGATGAAGGTGATATCAAGCAAGAATACCAGATACGGGTGGATGAACTGAAAACCAATGGGAAAGATAGTAATAAGGTAGCGTCTATCCTTATTGCCACCGACGCAAATCGGACGGATGATCAGGCGAAAGCCCGAGCGGATGAGGTGTTGGCCAAGCTGCAAAAAGGGGACGATTTTGCCAGGCTGGCAAAAGAGTACTCCGATGATCCTGTGACCGCGAAAAAAGGCGGTGATATGGGTGTGGTTAAGCCCGGATTTTATGGAAAGGCATTCGATTCGGCACTGGCCAAGCTAACTGTTGGCCAGTTGTCTCCGGTGATAAAAACTCAGTATGGCTATCAAATTCTGAAACTGGTTAGCCAGGAAAAGCCTATCATTCCAACACTGGCACAAGAGCGTGATGATATTATTAATACCCTGAAAGCCCGCGCCGTTGAAGATATTTATTTTCGGAAAAGCCGTGAGCTGGCAGATATCAGTTTTGAGTCGGCTGACCTGAACCAGCCCGCTGAAAAGCTGGGGCTGACTATTGAAACAACGAAGGCTTTTGGCCGTCAGGGCGGTGTGGGTATTGCTGAAAACCAGAAGGTTGTATCAGCTGCTTTCAGTGATGATGTGCTCAATTTAGGCGCTAACAGTGAGGTCATTGAGCTCAAGCCAGGGACTTCCGTTGTGTTACGGGTTAAGTCTCATCACCAGAGCGAGCTCCAGCCTTTGGAAAAAGTAGCGTCATCCATTGTGGCAACCATTAAAAAGAAAGAGACGGCTGAGCAATTAAAGCAGCGAGCTGAACAGTTGATAACCAGCATCAACGCCAGTAGTGCTGACAAGGTGGCTAAAGAGACAGGTTTAACCTGGGAGGCGCATAAGGGGGTTAAGCGGGGTCAGTCGGGCATTGCCCGGGAAGTGTTGAGCAAAGCGTTCAACATGCCGCACCCTGCCAGCGGGAAATCAAACTATGCCTTTACCCCACTGGCCAGTGGTGATGTTGCTGTGGTGGCTTTATCTGCTGTCCATCCGGGTGAATATGGCGATGGGGATAAAGAGCGTATGAAGATGCTGTCTCAGTATATTGCCAGTGGTAATGGTCGTAACCTATACAGTGAGTATTTGCAGGCACTGAAAAAGCAAGGGAAGGTAAAAATTACAGCGAAGGAAGTGGAGGGTTTGTAACGCTTTTTTCATAAAAAAGCCTCCCTGTGGGCGGCTTTTTTGTACCCTGTAATGGAATCAATCAGCTCTTCTAACGGCGCTATTTCCTGACAAGCTGAACGTCAGACCTGCGTTGCGGCTTCTTGAAAATATGGCTTAGGAGCAGTCTAAAAATAACTTCCCGATTTTCGTTCATCCTGAACTCTGAGCTTGCCGAAGAGTCGAACGGTGGTGGCAGCGAGCTTCGACAGGCTCAGCCCGAACGGCAAAACTGGGAAGTTATTATCAGACTCTTACTTAGTCAACATTCGTTTAATGGCTCGTTTATGCCAGCTCACCGGTTCTTTAACCGTCATTGCCTTCATTTCAGACGGTGGCCAACTCAATACCACAGCAATATTTAGCCATCAGCTCCTGCGCTTCGCCGTTGACACTTTCCATAAGTACGGGGTTTTACGCGCTTTCGATAAAATAATTACTGTCAAAGTGCACGTTCATAAATTAACGTCTACTTGGGTGTCCAGAACTGTGGTCTAATATCAATATTACAAATATCCTTATCTTCAGAAAAAATATTTCTCCAAATGGTTATAGCGATTGAAAGATTATCTGGCTCGCAACGATAGTGGCCCGTTGTATTATCTAATAAAATTTTTTCTGATTCTCGTTTTACTAACCCAGCACATACCACTGATTCTCCCCTGGAGGCTATTGTATGGGGGACATTTGTTTTTCCTGTTCGCCATTGAAAATGAATACTGTGTGCGCGAACACAATAAATATTGAGATCCCATGTTAGTATCCATTTTAATATAAAACCTGAAGATAGGATTTTTTTTATTTGTTGAGATTGAGTTCTTAAATTATACCTTTCTAACCCCAATATATTTGCATGCTCTAAATCTTCGATTACCTCTTTATAAGCGCCGTCTATTACTTCAGCATTTCCAGTGTACCCACGAATGGAATACATACGGTATGGGACTGTTGGGCTTCCAATAATGGGTTTCATCGTTTATTACGATCCTAATAATAACCTGGACTTGGCGACTGTATAAATAGAGTCTGTTAGCCTTGATATTTCATAAAAGTAGTTGGTTTCAAACTGCAACTTAGGAGTCTGTCGAGCCTAAGACAATTTTAGCCTAAAATCCAGGAAGTGCGAGAAAGTGCGAGAAAGTGCGAGAAAGTGCGGCCAGAATTTCCGATCAATTTGCTTAAACAGGTCAACTATTCGCACAAATTGATCGAAAATTCTGACTCGCCCTACTGAATTTTATGCTCGAAAGCATAAGTCCGACAGGCTGCTAGTATGAAGCGTGACCAACGTAGTAGCTTCACATATTGTCATACTGTAAGGGAATGTGGATTATCTATTTCACAGGGAATCTGGCTTGCCATTAAGCAACGTAATCATATTTACTCCAGCAGTTGTATTGAGTTTATCTTCTATTTTAGCAGTGGTACTCACTACTACCGCTGACTTATCCCTATTTACCTGACTGATCTGATGCATTACTTCTGGACACCTCACTCTCATAGTTAGACGACTATTTGAGATGAAATGACGACTACAAAGAATTCGCAGAATAGGCGCTTAAACTGGCTGAGACCGTAGGTATAGCTGATGCGGTCAAAGAATCAGCAATAGGCGGAGAAGGCAGAGGCGCCAAATGGGCTAAAAAAGGCGACAGCCTGCTTCGCAAAAAACCAAAAATAGCGCCCTTTCAGTTCATGCCGGATAACGAGCAGAGCTTTAGCCTGAAGGCAACGGCAAAGGTATTGAAGGTAACGCTATCAAGGGCAATCAAAGACCTCTTTGCCGGATACAAAGCCCGCCGGGCAGGTGCTTGGTGAATCGAAAAACATCTGGAGGAATCTGGTATGCCTTGCTGCCTGAAAAGCATTGCTACCGGTATGAAGTCAGGGTTTGAATACATCGAAGGCTACTACAATAGAAAACCAATAGAAAACCAATAGAAAACGGCGACACAGTACTTTGGGCTATGTCTGCCCTGAACAGTCCGAGTCACAAAAAACTGCATAGAAGAACTGCATAGAAGGGTGTCCATTTTAGTGCCTCAGACCAGTGCCGCCTGTTATACTTTTTGTGCCGCAAACCGTAAGCGAACATAGTCAGCTAGCCAGGTTCCATTTGAAAATAACGCCGACTTTACCGCGTGTTCAACGTCGTTTAAAAACGCCTCCCGCTGCCTGTCGTTGAGTTTGCTGGTAATACCATTAGAGAATAGTGTTAACCATTCTCTAACGCCTGTTTTCAACGGGGTTGGACGAGGAATTAGTTCAATATACTGAACCTGGAAACCACTTTGTTGTAATTTGGCTTTATATTCTTTGTCATTTGGGAAATACCATGGGTTTTGAAATTCTCCAAAATCCGCGCGGGCCTCAAACACTGCCTTCATTGCTTTGACCAGCGTTTCAATATTGCCTTTTCCCCCAAACTCACCAACAAAACGCCCACCTGGCTTTAATGCATTAAATACACCTTGAATAACCGTATCACTTTTCGTCATCCAGTGAAGTGCCGCATTGGAAAAAACCGCATCAAACTCATTTGAAAAATTGAGTTTTTCACCGTTCACGACACTGGCAGACAAGCCCCGAGTCTTGGCGGCCTCAATCATATCAGGGCTGGAATCTACGCCATGAACAACTGCACCTGCTTTTTTGATTTCTTTGGTCAGGGCTCCATCTCCGCAACCCAAATCAAGAATCCTTTCATTATGCTGAGGGTTAAGCAGCTTCACCACGGGTGAGCCATACCCAGCAACAAACGACGCATTTTCTCTGTATTGAGAGGCGTTCCAGTTTTGTTTCATTATTACTCCTTGAGCGATAAAGCCAAACTCACCGACTTCGCGCCCTGGAGCAGGCTGAGTGAAGCGCCTTGTCAGGTGCAAGGTTGTTCAGACGGTTTATCTTATGGGTTTCCAAACTCGGGTGTACAAAAATAAACGTTATCGTTTATATGTCTCCGTGATAGATAATTGGGTATTGTCTCAATAGTATAATGGGTCTTTAAATAATTAAAAAAATCCAAACTGCCTGTAAGGGGCGGATCCCATTCACCGATGAAAAGTATGCACCCCTTTTCACCCCAGGCTTGAAGAATTTCAAAAGCAACATCTCGCCCATCGGTTTGATCGGGATTTGTAGGCCATGAAAGTAGCAGGAAGTTGGCTTCGGGGTTCTCTGAAATGCCGGTTATGGCATCTTTTTTTTGTATCGCTATCTTATTCGTGTCAGGGCCAGTATTTCTCGAAAAGTCTATTTGGCCATTATCAATCGCAATAACTGGCAGTTTATATTCTTGCGTAAAAAAATAGGGTAGCCAGCCATTACCTGCCATAGGATCAATCCCTTTTGTTCCGCCGTGTTGTTTTATTTTCTCAACAGCCACATCCATCCATTGTTTTGATGGCACAAAGTACATACCATATTTTATAAAAGTTTGTTGTTGTTGTTCTAATGATAGATAGGCCAAAATGTAAAACATCATGCTTGTGTCAGTATTATAACCTGTTGTATTTTCATTAAAAGATGTATGGCCTCTAAGAATATCATCAGGGTATCCATCGGGCAGCTTCCCCTGGTCTAACGTCTCGTAATATCCTGCGAGTAAAGAACAGGAAATAAAAAAAAGCGGAAAATACAGAAAAACCTTAAGCCAACTATTATTCTTCCCACCTAAACGTTTAAAATCTACCTTCATAATACAAACACCTGAGAAAAAATAAATTTAGCAAAAGTTTAGATCAGTTTAGATCAGAGTCAATACATCACATACTATCAAATTAAGAGGTTGCTCAAGTCAATGCCCCTGAATTTTTTTGCCACATCTGTATTATTAACCGCATTGAACTGAGTGAATTTCTATTTGCAACAAATCCCTCGACAGTTTGAACTTCATGACTTGCCGATAAAGGGTGAACGTGTTGAGTGCCCCATCGCCAAAAAAGAGGGATTAGGGACACAGGCTTGCGGTGCTTTAAAATGCTTAACCGGGCAACTGCGGTGTAATTAAGTCACCTAGAATCTTTCCTGCTTCTGCCACGAAGGCATCGGGTCGGTTTTCCTCTTCCTTTTTATAGTCAGGGTCATTTTGAATGGCTTCCAGCTCATCCAGGTTGTTTAGCAGGGTTTCTCCACGGCTTTTTCGTCGGCGGTTCTCAATGGCCAGTCGCTTGCTCCGCATGGTGGCAAGCTCCCGCTTCCGCTTTTTCTCATTGAGGGACACGGTCTTCTGGTTTTCAAACTGGGTGATATAGTCCTTCATTTCATCAAGGTAGACAAATTCAGGGTCAAGGGCTGAGCGTTGCTCATGACGCTTGATAAGCTCTGGGAGGTAGCGGGAAAAGTCATAGAATTTCTTGTGATCGGTGGCTTTAATGGTATCCCAGGGCAGTGCGTCGGGCAGGCTATTTTCACCAATATCCTTGTTGTTATACAACGAAGGAAACTGGACGTCCGGTATTACCCCCCGGTTCTGGGTGCTCTGGCCAGAGACGCGGTAAAATTTTGCCAGGGTGAGCTTAAGCTGGCCGTGGTTCAGGGGTTGGATACTTTGAACGGTGCCTTTGCCATAGCTCTGGCTGCCTATGATCAGTCCCCGGCCATAATCCTGTATGGCACCGGCAAATATTTCAGACGCGGAAGCACTTAGCCGGTCCACCATCACCGCCATTGGGCCTGTGTAGAACTGGCCTTCGACCCTGTCATGTTGCATTTCAGTTCGGCCACGGTTATCGCGTACGATGACAGTTGGCCCCTCATTGATAAACAGGCCGGTAAGGTCATTGGCTTCCTGCAATGAGCCGCCGCCATTGCCGCGTAGGTCAATAATCAGGCCATCAATATTTTGTTTTTTAAGGTCCGTGAGTAGAGCCTTTACATCACGGGTGGTACTTTTGTAATTTTTTTCACCAGCCTGGGCTGCTTTAAAGTCAACATAAAAGGTGGGCAGAGTGATGACACCGATCTTTCTGGTTTTACCATTGCTGGTCACATCAATGATTTTACTGCTGGCATCTTGCTCTTCGAGTTTGACCTTGTCTCTAACGATGTCATAAATGCGGGTGCTGCCATCTTTAGCCGTGGCAGGAATGACTTCCAGTCGAACCAGGGTATTTTTCTTGCCGCGGATAAGTTTCACGGCATCGTCTAATCGCATTCCAACGATATCTTCCAGTGGACCTTTTTTACCTTGCCCAACGCCAATAATTTTATCGCCAGCTTTCAGCTGGGCGGCTTTTTCAGCAGGGCCGCCGGTCACAACACTGACCACCTTGACATATTCATCTTCAGCCTGAAGGACGGCACCAATGCCTTCAAGGGACAGGCTCATGTTTATATCAAAGTTTTCAGCCGTTTGTGGCGAGAAGTATTGGGTATGAGGGTCGTAAATACCGGCAAACGAATTAATGTAACTCTGGAAGGCATCCTCACTATTGCTCTGATAAAGGCGACGCAGGAGATTGGTGTTACGCCGCTTTAGCTGCTTGATGATTTCTTCGTCGGTTTTATTATTCAGGCGTAAGGCCAGCACGCTGTCTTTAAGCTGTTTGCGCCAGAGCTCATCTTGAGCACGCTGGTTTTTTAACCAGGGCTCATTTTTGCGATCAATCAATAATGTTTCATTTTTATTAAAATCCAGTGTTTTGAGTCCATCATCAAGGCGGGCCAGCATAAAGCGGGCACGTGCTTCGGCATGTTGGCGATAACGGTTAAAGATAGCAAAGGCGGGCTTGAGATCCCCTGTTTTCAGGGCCTTACTCAGGTTTTCACGGTAAGGTTTAAACGCTTCAATGTCTTGTTGAAGAAAAAAACTGTGATTGGGGTCAAGGCGATTGAGGTAGCGATCGAAGACCTTTTCAGCGCTTTGACGGTCAAGGTTGACTTTACGGTAGTGATTCCTGTCAAGCATCTGCACTACATTGACGCTGGCAATCGCTTGTTGGAGAGTGGGCTTCAGGGGAGGGACAGGCTTGTTGATATCCTGGTCAGCAGCGTGGACTTGCGCTATGAAGAACATAAAGGAGAGCAGCACCAGAGCCATATTCCTGGTTATCTGCTGGGGTAATATCATGGATAGAAAAGCTCCGTATCTATTTATCTGTGTAATTCTGCGGTTGTACGTCAGTTATTTTATGCCTGCAATGGACAGCACAGCCCTTGCCCTCCTACTAATGGTACAAAAAACTGGAGCGGGCAGCACCCCTGAATTCAAATGAGGAATGAAGATAAAGATATAATATCCAGAAGACTTTTGCACTGTATGGACGGAAGGATTAACGATAGCCTCATAAAGTCATCATGCAGACAACCGTTGGCATAGCATCTGGCAACGATTTTTCAGGATTCCAGCCTTTAGAGGCTGTCGCGAAACTCTGAAATACACCTCGCACCGTCATTTTGTACAGGGAACGTACGGGAACCACACTCTGTGGAAGGCGCTCTAACCGCACGCATCACGCGGGTTTAGTGATTCACGTCCTTGTGGGATAGATCCCATACAATCCCTGTACGGGATGACGACGGAGAAAATTAAGCGTTTCGCGACACCCTCTTTACTGAGGGGTTAGAGTTAGCGTCAGTTCAAACTCAAGGTAGCAATCATCAAGATCGCGGAATAGACTGGCGAGGGATGTAGAGTCCTCCTGGCTACTTTGATAGACAACACCGAAGTGTAAGTTAGTCGGTGGAACTCTGTGTCTTTTCAGGCATCGAGCTCACGTTAAAAAGCTATTTTCTCACGGCTGAATCAGGAGACAGCCACTCACTGGAAAACTGTTGGCAGTAACCAAAACCTTTCACCCCCATTGAATTACAGGAGACCCGCTTTTCAGCGATATTGCAAAAGTGGGTTTTTCATCATTCTGTATAATAGACAGCAGGAGTTCATCATGATGGGCATTAAGTCTATGTCGCGGGCCAGAAAGTTCATAGCAACCAGGCCAGTTGTTTTTATTACTGGGGTCTTGACCTTATTCATCATGGCTAACGCTTATAGCGAGGATAGTAAACTTTATATGAATGATCTGATACCCCCAGGTAGCCCACATTACTCGGAAAAAGGCTATTCAGTCAGAGCCAGTGGCGACGGGTACTGCATGTACGGCGTGTATAATCCGGCTTCATGCACTAACACTTATTCTCAAGCCGAATCTTGTTATGTAGCCATACATTATGCTGCTTCACGCAAGCACTGGTGCGTGTTTCATCACAGCTCCCAAGATTTTAACATTATAAACAATGATACAGGCGAAGTCGTCGTTAGGGTTCAATGGTATAAAGTCGGTTTTATACCGTTTATAGCAAAGGCCTGGGATCCTGGAGGCATTACGGCACTTCCAGCGGGTAATCAGCTTTTTTTGCATCCGGGCAAACTGAATATCTATTGTCGCGAAATTGTCGCGAAATCTAAAAAGCTATTTTTTCACGGCTGAATCAGGAGACAGCCACTCACTGGAAAATGTTGACAGTAACCAAAACCTCGCGCCACTTCATTGACCTGAGTTCGACACAATAAAGCAACATTTTTCGTATGGTGCCATGGATAAAAACTGTGGAGTGGCTCCTGGTCCCTGCTTGTTGAGAATAGTTAAAAACTACGGACTGTGACCAAACAGACCTGCGGCAAGCATTTGGGCCAGTTCCTCATCAGATACGCTGAATTTTTCATCCTGATCAGTATTCCCCGCTGCTGACCCGGATGGTTTTTGTTGTTTTGCTTCGCGGCCCTGTGGTGCTTCAGTCTGGTTACGTATCAGTTTGCTCGGGCGAACCGTGTCTGCCACTTTTTTTAAGTGATAGATATAGCCTGACATCCCCTTGTTTTTCAGATAGTCTTTCAGGTCACCCGGACACGGAAAAACAGAAGCGTCATCATAGATATACCATTTTTTATCATCACGGTATTTTGCGGTAATGTAATGTCCACCACGAATACTTGCGCCCCTGTGACAGATAATGCTGGTGACTTCATAAGCCTGTTTTACCCTCCTGATGCCTTCTTGTCCAAGCACCACGTCATAAGGCTTGTTCATAGCTTCCGTGGTAATATCTAACTCGATCCGTCGGTCAGCCGGTAACGAATCAAGGATCATTCTCGCTTCGGTGCTCAGCTTCGTTTCAACACCGCCCCGATGACTGTCTATTTTCAACCGGAGCATTAATTTATCAGGAACTTGGCCCTGGTTTTTAACAAACGTCGTTATTTTCTTATCAATCGCGTTTGCAGGTCTGCTCCCCCCTTCATAATGGTCAAAGTCAACCGGGCTGCCTTGGCCGAGTGTTTCCTCACCAATATACTGTTGCAGGGATGTTTGCAAAGTCGGTGAGCCGCCACTGGCCACGGGCAGTTGTAGCATAAAATGCATTTCTTTTGGCGTTGTGGTGCGGGCAATACAACGCCCCCCGGAGAAACAGCCATAATGACTCTGCTCGCCAATGGCATATGCAGGCAGGCTTGCCACGCCTAGTAGGTCATAAAGGTGATGAATAAATTCAGCCGGGTCGTTTTGATTAATCTTACCTCGATTTAATGGTTTTCCTTTATTATCATAATTCAGCAACCTTGCTGCGATACCGTTAATGCCGCTACTGGTGCTGCCTGAGAAATTTAAAAAACGCGTCAGAAACAGAGCATAACATTCATCGACATCTTTAGCGCTCATCTGAGGGTCACACAGTGCCTTGGCAAAGGTAACAAACGCCTCACGAAAATGAGTACAGAACGTACGCTCATAGAGGGTTCGTCCGGGATTGGGCAGCGTCATGACGCTATCTAGCTGATCGGCCGAAAATGTGTCCATGATGCTCTGCATAGCGCTATTAAGGAAGCAAGTGCTACCATGATTCTCTAAACCATGGACAGTGGTGGGCGTGGTTATTGTTGGTACACGACTAATTTCATCTGGAGAACTCACCCTTCTTTCGTGCAGCCTTTCATGCAACCATCTGTCAGGTGCGTTTTCTGCGCTTTTGCCATGTAAATACACTGATCCTGAGGGGTTTTTATTGCCAGAAGGCAGGTTGCTTTCGCCTGCGACTGGACTTTGACTACGCCCTTCATTGGTTATCCGGTGCACGTTTTATCTCCTTTTTTATTCTCACGCTTGGAGGCACTGATAATCAGTCACAGCGCGAACGATTGCGTGCTTCAGGTGGAGCGAATACTCAGAAGTTGTTCATAATCTCTTATCATCAGTGTTGCTGTGACAAAAAGTCATCAATCGCTTTTGAGGGCTGCGCCAACAGTGACTCGTCTTCTACCATTATGACTTTCATCGGTCGTTGAAATTCACTGAATGACTAACGAGTTGCTTAGTATCAGTAACAGCGTTCCTGTGACAGTCCACAGCTGTTTAACATTCACATTTGGGCGTGTCTCTTTGAGCCATTGATGGAAATTGTATTATGATGCCCGGAAGCAGCCTTCCGGGACGGCTCCTTATCACCTGCCGCGCTGGTTTGAAAAGAGTTATCTGGGCAGTGGCTATGTTACAGTAAGCGAAACAGAGCAGGCGTTCTGTACTTTCCTTGATTTTTAACCGAACAGTAGTATCAACACGATGCCATATTCTGTGATATCAGACAGGACAACCGAGGCTCCGCTTTCCGTCAGTCAGCTTAACGGGCAGGCACGCCGTTTGCTGGAGACAAACTTCAACAATATCAGGGTTGAAGGTGAACTCTCCAGCCTGGCACGCCCGAGCTCCGGTCACTGGTACTTTTCTTTAAAAGACGACAAATCTCAGGTGTCCTGCGCTATGTTTCGCAACCGTTGCCAGAGGCTATCGTTCGAACCAAAAGAAGGTATGCTTGTGCGGGTGCGGGGGCGTGTGAGCTTGTACGAACCCCGTGGTGGTTATCAACTGATTGTTGAGCATATGAAAGCGGCTGGCAGTGGCGCTTTGCAGCAAGCTTTTGAAGCCCTCAAGAAAAAACTGGCCGGCGAAGGGTTGTTTGACTTTGACAGAAAGCGCTCTCTTCCTGCCACCCCAAAACACATCGCTGTTATTACTTCCCCCACCGGCGCGGCCGTGCGTGATATTCTGGCTGTTTTTAAACGACGTTCACCTTTTATTGATATCACTGTTATTCCAGCAGCCGTCCAGGGCTCCCATGCATCCCAGGAACTCATTAATGGCTTGCGGATTGCCGCAAAAACGGATTGTGATGTGGTGATTATTGGCCGCGGAGGCGGTTCCATTGAGGATTTATGGTCTTTTAATGAAGAAGCTCTCGCCCGGGCCATTGCCGCCCACCCGGTTCCTGTGGTCAGCGCCGTCGGGCATGAAGTTGATTTTACTGTGGCAGACTTTGTCGCGGATCAGCGGGCTCCGACACCCTCGGCAGCGGCTGAAATACTCAGTCCTGATACGCCAGCTTTACTTGAAAAAAACCGTTTAATGTTTCGCAAGCTGGTAGTGCAGATGCGTCACCAGCTTGATCTCAACCAGGAGCGGCTTACCCATGTCAGTCAGCGGCTTCGCCATCCTGGCGATCGGCTTCGTGAGCAGGCGCAACGGCTTGATGACCTGGAGATTCGATTACAACAAGCCATAAGATTGAACGTCACCTTGCAGCGCTCTCGGCTGCAGAAAGCATGGGATCGTTTCCAGCAGCAATCCCCGGTATCGCAGATACAGCAGCTACAACTGGTACTGAAGAATCAGTATGACCGGTTATGCGATCATGCCCAAAAACAGCTCACTCACTATCAGAGCGGACTTCAACAACTCTCTGGCAAACTTCACGCCATCAGCCCATTGGCCACCATGGCCCGTGGTTATGCTATTACCCAGTATCAAGGTAGTGTTGTCTTTGACAGCCGGCAGTTACACGCTGGGGATAGTATCCAGATCAAGTTACACCGGGGGGAGTTGGGCTGTTGTGTTACCACGATACAGCACAGCGATAAAGCATAGAAAGTCATTGTCTTACTTTGAGCTTTCCAGGAGCCTGTCGGGCTTAAGCTTTCGAGCATGAAATTCAGTAGAGCGAGTCAGAATTTTCGATGGATTTGCGTGAATAGTTGACCTATTTAAGCAAATTCATCGGAAAACTGACATTATGGTGTCGTATGACATCGCTGTAAAACAGGCAACATCCCAGGTAATTAACGTCGCTCTGGGTGACTTTTATTTATGGAGGTTAATACGCTTGGAATAGACAACGCTGATTATTTTTATTACTAAAGTACTATCATTGTGTATCAGCGTTTTATTGGAACATCTTTAAAAAAGACTTATATTTTTTTACGGAACTTCAGAAGAATTTGGCTGTCAGGATAAATGAGTGCGACAATAAAAGAACCCATCAGGTTAAGACGTGTTGTGGTCAGGCATCAATGCGGATTTTAGACGCTGTTGACACTATTTTATGAGTTACGATCGCCGATAAAAAACGGTGTTTTTTTCTGTTTTTCTTCGTTATCTGGCACCGCCAAACTTGGAGAAAATTGAAAAACAGGTAATTTTTCCATCGCTTTCACTTTTCATAAAAAATCATGAGCAGCGTTCTAAAATAAAACAAAATGATCTGTCAGAAAAAATAGATGGCCTGAATCTAATCTTGCGATTAACACGGCTTTAGACGTGTAAATATCAGGTCAGATTGTGACAAATGAAACTCAGGATCAGTCAATGATTGTTACTTCAAAGCGCTTGGAGAGTATTGATATTTTGCGTGGTTTGATCATCGTTGTCATGGCGCTGGATCATACTCGTGAATATTGGGCGGTGACAGGATTCGATTTGACCGACTTACATCAAACCACTGCAACCTGGTTTATGATGCGTTGGGTGTCCCACTTTTGCGCGCCCTTATTCGTATTTTTAACCGGTGTCAGTGCTTTTCTTTACGGCCAGAAAGCGCCGTCTCGAGGCCAGTTACAGAAATTTATGCTGACTCGGGGGATTTGGCTGATTTTTCTGGAATTGGTGGTGGTTAATCTCAGCAGGCAGTTTGGTTATCAATATATCTTTCTCCATATCATCTGGGCTATTGGTATCTCTCTGATTTTGCTGGCGCTTATGCTCTACTTGCCCCTGTGGGGTATTTTGCTGGTGAACGTGCCTTTTATACTGTTTCATAACGCCTTCAACGATCAATCCATGTTAGCCTTATTTGGTGGGGCTGACTGGCTATGGAAAATTTTTCATGTCAACGGTGTTTTTCTCCTGAAGGGCACTAAGTTTCCGATACATGTGGATTTCCCCTTAGTGCCCATATTTAGTGTATTGGCGTTAGGTTATTGCGCCGGACATCTGTATTTACAGCCTGCCCGGTTAAGGCAAAGGTGCTTTATCTGGGGCGGGCTGATAATGATTGTCATCTATCTTTTTTTAAGGTTGACCAACTTGTACGGTGATCCAATTTTGTTTGACGGGAGTCAGCATTGGTTATTGTCTTTGCTTGATACCACCAAATACCCTTTGTCATTACAGTTTTTGTTGATGACGATAGGGCCTGGTCTGATAGTGCTTGCGCTGCTTGAGAAAGTGAATTTAGCTCAGAACAGGTATCTCCCCCTGCGCTGGCTGCATGTGTTTGGCTCTGTGCCGTTGTTTTTCTTCATTTTGCATGTGCCAGTGATTAATGCCGCTGCTCAACTCTACACCTATCTGGTCTATGGCAGGGCGATAAACTTTTTTACCGAGCTTCCCGGCGTCTTTCCGTCAGGCTACGAAGCTAGCATGATGTTAGCCTTTTTCGTATGGGTCTCGTTATTACTGGTGATGTACTTGCCCTGCAAATATTATGGCCATATAAAACGTCACAGCAATATTAAGTGGCGGCGGGCGTTGAGTTATTTGTAGAAACCTGTGCTTGCACTTGAGATTTATCGCCAGATAGTGAATAGTCAGATAACTCGAATAATCTAAAAAAGGCAATAAAATGAAGAATCCGCCACTGATTAAAGAACTGAATAAACTTCAGGCAGTACTTGACCAACTGTCCCGGTATATTAACGCGCGTTTGCTGGAAAAAACGCATCAGCATCAGCATCAACATAACTATCAGCGTCGTCGTAAATTTTAGCCAATGCTTTTTACCCGCACACTCTCGATACCCTTACGTCACACCGGCAATTTTTCGAAGATAACGTGACTAAAGCCGGTTATTTCCTGTCTGAAAATAGTGTATGATGTCCGGTTGGAAGCCCTCCCCCTAATCTGCAAGAATTCTGGAATTATGGAAAAGACGTTCAATCCACACACTATCGAACGCAAGTGCTACCAGAGCTGGGAAGAAAATGGTTACTTTTCTCCCTCAGGTGTTGGTACTCCTTACACCATTATGATTCCACCGCCCAATGTCACTGGCAGCTTGCACATGGGGCACGCTTTTCAGCATTCCATTATGGATGCCCTGATCCGCTATCAGCGCATGAAAGGCAAAAACACCTTATGGCAAGTGGGTACTGATCATGCCGGTATTGCCACCCAAATGGTCGTTGAACGTAAACTGGCGGCAGAAAATAATCAGTCTCGCCATGATCTGGGACGTGAAAACTTTATCGAAAAAATCTGGGAGTGGAAGGCGTTCTCTGGTGGGCGCATCACTCAACAGATGCGCCGTTTGGGTAACTCGGTTGATTGGGATCATGAACGTTTTACCATGGATGATGGCTTCTACAAAGCCGTGCAGGAAGTCTTTGTTCGTCTTTATGAAGATAACTTGATTTACCGGGGCAAACGTCTGGTTAACTGGGACCCGAAATTACGCACCGCGATTTCTGATCTGGAAGTAGAAAACAAAGATATCAAAGGACATATGTGGTATCTGCGTTATCCCCTTGCGGACGGTGAAACCACCGCTGAAGGTAAAGACTATATTGTCGTGGCAACAACCCGCCCGGAAACCATGCTGGGCGACAGCGGTGTTGCTGTCAACCCGGACGACCCGCGTTATCAGGCGTTGATTGGCAAGGCGGTGATCTTGCCTTTGGTCAACCGTCGCATTCCCATTGTGGCGGACGATCATGCGGATATGGACAAGGGAACCGGTTGCGTTAAAATCACGCCGGCCCATGATTTTAACGATAATGAGGTGGGCAAACGCCGCAACCTGCCACTGATCACTATCATGACCCTCAATGGCACTATCAGCGATGCTGCCGAGATCTATAACCCCGATGGTTCGATCAATACCACCATTGACACTGAGCTTCCCGAAAAATACCGTGGCCTTGAGCGTTTTAATGCCCGAAAGGTCATTGTTGCGGACATTGATGCCGCTGGCCTGCTGGAAGGCGTTAAAGATCATGATCTGACGGTTCCATACGGCGACCGCTCAGGCGTTGTTATTGAGCCGCTGTTAACGAACCAGTGGTTTGTGCGCGCGGCGCCCCTGGCCGAGCCAGCATTGGCAGCGGTGGAAGCGGGTCGTATCCAGTTTGTGCCAAAGCAGTACGAAAATATGTACTATGCCTGGATGCGCGATGTTCAAGACTGGTGTGTCTCTCGCCAGCTGTGGTGGGGGCACCGCATTCCTGCCTGGTACGACGAGCAGGGTAATGTCTATGTGGGACGTAATGAACAAGAGGTGCGTGAACAGCATAATCTCGGCAGTGACATTGTTTTGCGGCAAGACAGTGATGTACTGGACACCTGGTTCTCATCGGCCTTGTGGACTTTTGCGACACTGGGCTGGCCAGAAGCCACGGAGCGACTGAAAACGTTTCACCCCACCGATGTTCTGGTGACTGGCTTTGATATTATTTTCTTCTGGGTTGCCCGGATGATTATGATGACCATGCACTTTGTGAAAGATGAAGATGGGCAGCCACACATTCCCTTCAAGCACATTTACATTACTGGCCTGATTCGTGACGAGCAGGGTGAGAAAATGTCCAAGACGAAAGGGAATGTTCTGGACCCGCTGGACATGATTGACGGAATCAGTCTTGAAACTCTGGTCAGCAAACGCACCAGTAACATGATGCAGCAGCAGTTAGCGGCAAAGATCGAAAAAAATACCCGCAGGGCATTCCCTGAAGGTATTGTTGCCCATGGCGCAGACGCTCTGCGGTATACGCTGTATTCGCTGGCGACCACGGGCCGTGATATCAACTGGGACATGAAGCGGCTGGAAGGTTATCGGAACTTCTGCAACAAAATCTGGAATGCCGGTAACTATGTGCTGATGAACGCTGAAAATCAGGACTGCGGCCAAAACGGTGGCGACGTTGAGCTAACGCTGGCCGATCGGTGGATTTTATCCAAGCTGCAACGGACTGCTGCCCGGATTGAGAAAAATATGCGGGAGTTCCGCCTCGATCACGGCGCACAAAATCTGTATGACTTTATCTGGAATGAATACTGCGCCTGGTATCTTGAGCTCTCCAAGCCTGTGCTCTGGGATAAAAATGCACCTGAAAACCGTCAGCGGGGCACGCGTCAGACGCTAGTTCAGGTTTTGGAAAGCATTATGCGTATGGCCCATCCTTTTATGCCGTATATTACCGAAGAAATCTGGCAGAGCATTAAAACACTGGCTGGGGTCCGTGGTGAAACAGTGATGTTACAGCCCTTCCCGGCGTGTGATCCATCAAGCATTGATGAGCGTGCTGAGCAGGACATCGAGTGGCTGAAAGGGGTTATCGTCAGTATTCGTAATATACGTGGCGAGCTCAGTATCAGCCCTTCGAGGCCGCTGGATGTCATTTTGCGCAATACTTCCCATGATGACCAGGAGCGGTTGCGGCAAAATGACGCGTTCCTGAAGTCATTGGCAAAACTGGCCACCATCAAGGTGGCGGCTGAGGGCGAAGAGGTGCCCATGTCAACCACGCAACTGGTGGGCGAGATGGAAGTGATGGTGCCTATGGCGGGTCTGGTTGATAAAAATGCGGAAATTACCCGGCTGAGCAAAGAAATTGAAAAGCTCGCCAAGGAAGTAAAACGCTTTGAGGGTAAGCTCAGTAATGAGCGGTTTGTCAGCAAAGCGCCGGTGGATGTTGTTGAAAAAGAGCAGATGAAACTGGATGCTGCCCGGAGCTCTAAAATAACACTTGAGCAACAATTAACCGCTATCCGGTCACTGTAACCGCACGTAGTGTTGTATGGCAGATAAAACAGTCCATACAGTGCTTCTTTCAGGCTCCTGGGTTCCGTAACAGGGAATTAATGGAGGTACTCAGCAGCGTATAGTGTATTTTCAAGCAGTGTCGCTACTGTCATTGGGCCGACACCGCCAGGCACCGGGGTTATCCAGCTCGCTCGCTCCCTGGCAGTGTCAAAGTCAATATCTCCCACCAGTTTTCCGTTTGGCATCCGGTTAATACCAATGTCGATAACAATGGCACCGGACTTGATCCACTCGCCTTTGACCAGTTTGGGTTTGCCAGCACCAACGACGAGAATATCGGCGCGGCTGACCTCCCTGGCAAGGTTGTCTGTAAAGCGGTGGGCCGTGGTGGTGGTGCAGCCTGCCAAAAGCAGTTCCATGGTCATGGGGCGGCCAACAATATTGGAGGCGCCAACGATTACGGCATCCTTCCCGCGAATAGCTTCCCCGGTGCTTTCCAGCAATGTCATGACGCCTTTTGGCGTGCACGGCCTTAATAAAGGCGTGCGCTGAACCAGTCGGCCAATATTGTAAGGGTGAAAGCCGTCAACGTCTTTATCAGGGCGAATGCTTTCGAGAATATTTTCGGTACTGATGTGATCGGGTAATGGCAGTTGGACTAAAATGCCGTCGATAACCGGGTCTGCATTGAGGGTACTGATCAGCGCCAGGAGTTCTGATTCTTGAGTGTTTTCGGGTAAATCGTAGGCAACGGAATGGAAGCCAACCTGCTCACAGTCTTTACGCTTTTTACTGACATATATCTGGGAAGCCGGGTCGTCGCCAATGAGTATGACGGCCAGCCCGGGTGGGCGCAGCGCTTGTTTGAGGCGGAGGTTGACTTTTTGGGCGATTGCCTCCGTCAGGCGAGAGGCAATGGTTTTACCGTTGATGATTCTGGCGGTCATAATGTGGGGAGCTGCTTCGAAAGTCGTTGGGTTCTCCAGTTTAGCAGCCATCGAGTTTGTACTCCATGACGGAGTATTGAGGTTTTGTGGGACTCTGGGAGCCTGTCGGACTTAAGACAATTTCGGCCTAAAATCCAGAAAGTGCGAGAAAGTGCGAGAAAGTGCGGCTAGAATTTCCGATCAATTTGCTTAAACAGGTCAACTATTCGCACAAATTGATCGAAAATTCTGACTCGCCCTACTGAATTTTATGCTCGAAAGCATAAGTCCGACAGGCTCTTGGCAGTTGATATCGCGCCTTAACATAACGACGACTGTTTCGTGTAAACGACAGAAAAACAACCATTGACGAATGGGTATTCGATCAGTAATATGCATCGGGCTTTTACGGCGTATCAGTGAAGCGCATTTCGGGGTATAGCGCAGTCTGGTAGCGCGCCTGCTTTGGGAGCAGGATGTCGGGAGTTCGAATCTCTCTACCCCGACCAGATGTCAGTGTAACGGTCATTTTGACAGTTACGCGCCCGTAGCTCAGTTGGATAGAGCAACGGCCTTCTAAGCCGTCGGTCGCAGGTTCGAATCCTGCCGGGTGCGCCATATTGAAGTGATGTATTTAGCAGGGTTGTAGTGTTTTAGTGGTGGGCGTAGCTCAGTTGGTAGAGCTCCGGATTGTGATTCCGGCGGTCGAGGGTTCGAGCCCCTTCGCCCACCCCATTAATTCAACAGATTAATTTTTTTAAATCAGTCTGATGCGGGAGTGGTGGAATTGGTAGACACGCTGGATTTAGGTTCCAGTGCCGCAAGGTGTGAGAGTTCGAGTCTCTCCTTCCGCACCAATTTGAGCGACAGGGATAAGCATGCTTATCCCGTTTTTTTTTGCATGGAAAAAAGTTGATTTACCCGCTAGTCCTTTACTGTTCTTCGTGCGAGGATCAGAAGATCGAGAGCAGGTTGTGAACGGATAATAACTTTTGTTAGTCTACTTACTTTGTACTTACTGATTTACGCATCACTCGGTTTTTTAAATTGAGGAACAAAAATGCACGTTGAACTAGAAACGGCTGAAGGTCTTGAGCGTCGTCTGACTATTACGATCCCTTTTGAGGAAATCGAGCAGGAAATTCACAAGCGTTTGCTTGATCTTTCTCGCCGTGTGCGCCTGGACGGTTTCCGCCCGGGTAAAGTGCCGATGAAAGTCGTTAAGCGTCGCTACGGCACCGGTGCTCGCCAGGAGGTGCTGGGTGAATTAATGCAGAAGTCTTTCATTGAGGCGGTTGCTCAGGAAAAACTCAGGCCTGCCGGGGCGCCAACCGTTGAGGCGAAAAACGAAGGCGATGAGCAGGGTTTCCAGTTTGTTGCCACTTTCGAAGTGTATCCAGAGATTGCTTTGAATGATTTTGGGGGTATTTCTGTTGAGCGCCCTGTGGCTGAGGTGGTTGAAACTGATATTGATGAAATGATTCAGACGCTGCGTGAACAGAGTCGTTCTTATGAAGAAGTTGAGCGTGCTGCTGAGTCCGGTGATCAGCTGACTTTCGACTATACCGGCACACTGGATGGTCAACCTTTTGAAGGGGGGTCTGCTGAAAATTCCGTGCTGGAGTTAGGTTCCAATCGTATGATCCCTGGTTTTGAAGACGGCCTTGTTGGCGCGTTTGCCGGTGATGAAAAATCGCTGTCCCTGACTTTCCCTGAAGACTACCAGGCTAAAGAACTCGCTGGTAAGGCTGTTGATTTTTCCTGTAAGGTGCATAAGGTGGCGGGGCCTGTCACGCCTGAGTTAAACGACGATTTCTACGAGCGTTTTGGGGTGAAAGAAGGTGGCCTGGATGCTTTTCGTACTGAAGTGGGAAAAAACATGGAGCGTGAACTGCGTCAGGCAGTGAAGGCGAAGGTTAAAAACCAGGTTATGGATGGTCTGCTGGCTTCACACCAGATTGATGTGCCTGTTGCGTTGGTTGCTGAGGAAGTCGATCGCATGCGTGAGCAGGCCGTACAAAGCTGGGGAGGCGGCCAAAAAGGCTTTGACGCGAGTCAGCTTCCTGCTGATCTGTTTGAAAAAGACGCGAAAAAGCGTGTTGCTTTGGGGCTGCTTGTGGGTGAGGTGGTCAAGCAATACGCTGTTAAGGCTGATGATGATCGTGTACGTGCCCTGGTTGAAGAAATGGCTTCTGCCTACCAGCAGCCTCAGGATGTTGTAGATTGGTACTACAGCAATGAAGAACAGCTATCTCAGTTGAAGTACGTTGCTCTTGAGGAGAAGGTGGTAGATACTGTTTTGTCTGCAGCGAGCGTGAGTGATAAAACCTGCAGTTACAAAGATGCCATAAAGCCGGAAGGGAAGTCTTAAGGTATCTTTCTCGGATCGCTGGCACAAAAGTGCTGTTAGCGATCTTTGAAGACTGTGCGAGGAGGCGCATCACAACGTCTTAGACGTGCTGGCTGTTTGCCTTATTTTTCTTCGACTTTTGTTCGATCATCCAGGGAGTTAAGAAAGAATATGTCTATACTGACAGATGCGCGGGCTGTGGCGATTACGAATTCAGGGCTGGTGCCCATTGTTGTGGAACAGTCCGCCAGAGGTGAACGTTCTTACGATATATACTCCCGTCTTCTAAAAGAGCGTGTGATTTTTCTGATCGGTCAGGTGGAAGATCATATGGCTAATCTGGTTGTTGCCCAGCTTTTGTTCCTTGAGTCTGAGAACCCGGACAAGGATATTCACCTGTATATTAATTCACCAGGTGGATCGGTCACAGCAGGTATGTCTATTTATGATACCATGCAGTTTGTAAGGCCCGATGTGTCCACTATGTGTCTGGGGCAGGCGGCCAGTATGGGAGCCTTGTTGCTCGCCGGGGGGGCTAAAGGTAAGCGTTTTGCGTTACCGCACTCCAGGGTGATGATTCATCAGCCCCTCGGTGGCTTTCAGGGGCAGGCATCGGACATTGAAATTCATGCGAAAGAAATTTTGCATATCAAACAGCGGTTAAATGAAGTTTTGGCACATCATACGGGGCAGCCCATGGATGTTGTTGAGCGTGATACTGACCGTGACAACTTTATGAGTGCTGAAGACTCCGTTAACTACGGCTTGGTGGATCAGGTAATGACCCGCCGTGTTCCCCTGGAAACATCCTCGGCATAGTGAGTAAGATGACGCGGGGGCGTCAGGGGTAAGATCCTGACCATAGGGTATAATCAGGGTCTTAAGACAAAATCTGAATGATGCACTTGAAAATACGCCCCAATGCCTGCATCTTTTGTAGTTCAGGTGTTGTCCTTGATAGCAGGGTATTCGAATGACCGACGAAACAAGCGGCAAGGGTGGTGATAGCGGTAAGCTGCTGTATTGCTCTTTCTGCGGAAAAAGTCAGCATGAGGTGAAAAAGCTGATTGCGGGACCTTCCGTATTTATTTGTGATGAATGTGTTGACTTGTGTAACGATATTATTCGTGAAGAAATTCAGGATAATGGTGTTGAAGACTCGTCTGACAATCTGCCTACCCCTCGTGAGATCAAGGGCATCCTTGACGAGTATGTGATTGGCCAGCCCCGGGCGAAAAAAGTGCTTTCTGTAGCGGTGTATAACCATTACAAGCGTCTTCGTTATGGGGGCAAGAAAAAAGACGATGTTGAGCTGGGTAAAAGTAATATTTTATTGGTTGGGCCTACCGGGAGCGGAAAAACACTGCTGGCCGAGACGCTGGCTCGCCTGTTGAATGTGCCCTTTACTATTGCGGATGCTACCACGCTCACAGAGGCGGGTTACGTCGGTGAAGATGTTGAGAATATCATTCAGAAATTGCTACAGAAGTGCGACTATGATGTAGAAAAGGCGCAGGTGGGGATTGTTTATATTGACGAAATCGACAAAATCTCCAGAAAGTCAGACAATCCGTCCATTACTCGGGATGTTTCAGGTGAAGGGGTTCAGCAGGCTTTGTTGAAACTCATTGAAGGGACGGTTGCTTCTGTACCGCCTCAAGGTGGCAGGAAGCATCCCCAGCAGGAGTTTTTGCAGGTTGATACCTCCAACATCCTGTTTATCTGTGGTGGTGCTTTTGCGGGGCTCGACAAGGTTATCCGGGATCGTACTGATAAATCGGGTATTGGTTTCTCAGCAGAGGTCAAGAGTAAGGAAAGCAGTAAAGATCTGGGTGAAACCTTTAAAGAAGTTGAACCGGAAGATCTGGTCAAGTTTGGCCTGATTCCAGAATTTGTTGGTCGTTTGCCGGTGCTGGCGACGCTGGAGGAGCTGGACGAAGGCGCGCTGATTCGCATTCTGACAGAACCCAAGAACGCGCTGACCAAACAGTACTATAAGCTGTTTGAGATGGAAGGCGTTGATGTTGACTTTCGTGATGATGCCCTGAAAGCGGTGGCTAAAAAAGCCATGGATCGCAAAACCGGCGCCCGTGGTTTGCGCTCAATTCTGGAATCAGTGCTGTTGAATTCAATGTACGATGTCCCGTCTGAAAAGACAGTGTCAAAAGTTGTGGTTGACAGTTCTGTGATCAATGGTGATTCTGATCCATTAATGATCTATGAAAACGCAGAACCTCAGAAAGCATTACCTGATAAGGGGTAACGCTGTTTTTGACCACAAAAAAGCCCAGTCTGGGGCTTTTTATAACAAGCACTTTTAACGAGGGTATAACTCTGGATAAAGCGGCCAGGCAGAAAAAACTGTTGACCGCTTTTCAGGTATTCAATGATGACAAGCAACCTTTCATGAGTTGCTGTCATTCCCGGATATGCCTTTGCGCCTGGCCCTCAACTGCGCGTCAAGCTCTGCCCGAAAATCCATAACAGGGGGGCGTTGACGCCGACTCTCTTGCTCGTTATCAATTCGTTGGAGCAGTGGCGAATTCCGCAGGTCAATACCCGTTTTTTTGGGGTGTTCAATCGCGGTTGATCCGGTAGGGTTAGCAGGTTTTTTATACCGCTGTTTTCCCGTTTTCCCCCCTCTTTGCCTTATTTCGCTCAGCAAATCCTTTCTTCCATTGTCGTTTTTTTGTAACCTTTTTTGTAACCCTGAGCTTTTCACGCCCTGTGGCTGGGCTGG
>NZ_JAVLSP010000047.1:0-28611 GCF_031528575.1 Candidatus Sororendozoicomonas aggregata | reverse complement strand
CGGCCATATTTTCCGATGAATTTGCTTAAATAGGTCAACTATTCGCACAAATCCATCGAAAAATCTGACTCGCTCTACTGAATTTCATGCTCGAAAGCTCAAGCCCGACAGGCTCCAAGAGATTTTACACCCCTTCGATAAAAAAAGATTTCTTCTATTACTGTATACACTATAAACTTTATCAGGATATTTTTATTGCCTATTGGAGCTTTTATGACATCTGGCACCGTTCATCCTTACAACACACTCACGCCGGATCGAGTGCTGGATGCCGTCGAAAGCCAGGGGTTTCTCTCTGATGCACGGATACTGCCACTGAACAGTTATGAAAACCGAGTGTATCAGATTGGGGTTGAAGCCAGTGACCCGGTTATTGTGAAGTTTTACCGGCCCCAACGGTGGAGCCAGGAACAAATTCTGGAGGAGCATGGATTTTCTCACACGCTTAAAGAACAAGAGTTACCCGTTGTTGCGCCATTGCGTAATGCCGAGGGCAGAACACTCTTTGAATATGAAGGCTTTCAATTTGCCATTTTCCCCCGTCAAGGTGGCTATGCGCCTGAACTTGATAACCTTGATAATCTGCTTATCCTGGGGCGCTGTCTTGGACGTATACACAGCTTGGGTGCCACTTTGCCTTTTGAGCACCGCAATGCCATTAACCTGCAGCGATTTGGTATCGATAGCGTGACGTATTTGCTTTCTCATGATTTTATTCCCCCATCACTGAAAGAAGCCTATCAGACACTCACAAGCGACTTACTTCACCGACTGGCAAGAATTGAAAAAGACTGCACGTTCACACTCATCCGTGTTCATGGTGATTGCCATAATGGCAACATCCTTTGGCGCAACAACTCTCCTCATTTCGTGGATTTTGATGATACCGCCATGGCACCGGCTATTCAGGATTTATGGATGCTACTGTCAGGGGATCGCCAAAACCAGACCGTTCAAATGGCAGAAATTCTTGAAGGGTATAGTGAGTTCTTTGACTTTAACCCCGCAGAGCTGAATCTGGTGGAATATTTTCGCACCCTGCGCTTACTTAATTACAGTGCCTGGCTGGCCCGTCGCTGGGAAGATCCCGCCTTCCCCATGGCCTTCACCTGGTTTAATACTGAGCGGTATTGGGCGGAACATATACTGGAGCTGAGAGAGCAACTTGCCGCATTGGATGAGCCACCCTTAGCCGTTTTTGGACAATTTTGATCTACTCATTACGCTAGCAGCCTGTTGGACTTAAGACAATTTCGGCCTAAAATCCAGAAAGTGCGAGAAAGTGCGAGAAAGTGCGAGAAAGTGCGAGAAAGTGCGGTCAGAATTTCCGATCAATTTGCTTAAATAGGTCAACTATTCGCACAAATTGATCGAAAATTCTGACTCGCCCTACTGAATTTTATGCTCAAAAGCATAAGTCCGACAGCCTCCTAGTCAGAAAAAACGATTGTTATTATTTCCAGAAGAACCCATAGAAAAGCACGCTTGCATAAAGTCGGGGCTATTTCAGATTATTACAAATATTTTGGCAGGGCGCCGCCATATTCAGCGTGTAAAAATGCAGCCCAGGCGCACCACCTGCTAGTAAGCGCTGACAAAGTCGTGTAATTACTTCTTCACCAAACTTCCGAATGCTTACAGTGTCATCGCCGTATGACTCAAGCTGTTTACGAATCCAACGCGGCATTTCTGCACCACAAGCATCAGAAAACCGAGCCAGGCGAGTAAAGTTTGTAATAGGCATAATGCCAGGGGTAATGGGAATATCAATCCCCATGCGTTGTATACGGTCAACAAAATAAAAGTAACTGTCGGCGTTAAAGAAATACTGTGTAATGGCCCCATCAGCACCCGCTTGAACTTTACGCTGAAAGTTTTTCAGATCATCTTCCATGGTTCGTGCTTGTGGGTGCATCTCCGGGTAGGCTGCAACCTCTATGTGAAAATGGTCTCCGGTTTCTTCCCGGATAAATTCAACCAGCTCACTAGCATAATGCAACTCTCCAACACCACAACCTCCTGTACCTGAAGGGAGGTCACCACGAAGCGCTACCAGGCGATCAATCCCCCGGCTCTGATAATCAAGCAACAGCTCTTTTAAACGCACCCTGCTATCGCCAACGCAGGAAAGATGTGGCGCAGCAGAAATGCCTGTGGCCGATTGTGTCGCTAATACGGTATCCAGTGTACGATCACGGGTTGAGCCGCCAGCACCGTAGGTTACTGAAAAAAATTCAGGCAGATATTCTGATAACTGACGTGCAGCTACCTTGAGTTTGTCAGCTCCCTCAGGGGTTTTTGTTGGAAAAAACTCAAAGCTGATCGGTTTAGACAAACGTGATAGGTTGCTCATTTTATAGTCGTATCATTCAAATGCAGGCACACGCCAAACCCGACAAGGGTCTGGCTATAACCCGAACGTATTAATATTTATAGTCGTCTTTTTTAAAAGGACCATCAACAGAGACACTGATGTATTCAGCCTGCTTATCGCTAAGCCGGGTAATGACACCACCAAAGCCTTCAACCATATAACCGGCAACTTCTTCGTCCAGTTTTTTAGGCAGAGCATCCACATAGAGTGTTTTTGCTTCCGCAGGCAAGTCTGCAAAACCGGCCTTATACAAATGGATCTGTGCCAGTACCTGGTTTGCAAATGACCCATCCATGATACGTGAAGGGTGACCGGTAGCATTGCCCAGATTAACGAGGCGGCCTTCAGACAGCAGCAATAAATGGTCATTATTGGCGGCGTTTCTGATGACTTTATGCACTTGCGGTTTAACCTCTTCCCACTCCCATTGATCACGCATAAAACCGGTGTCAATTTCAGTATCAAAGTGTCCGATATTAGACACAATACAGCCACTTTTCAGCGCTTTTAGCATCTCACGATCACAGACATGATAGTTGCCGGTTGTAGTAACCAAAAGGTCTGTGGTGCCCAATAGCGCTTTATCGACAGAGGCTTCAGTGCCGTTATTCACGCCATTGATGTACGGAGAAACAACTTCAAAACCGTCCATACACGCTTGCATGGCACAGATAGGATCAATCTCAGAGACTTTAACAATCATGCCTTCCTGGCGTAGTGATGCCGCTGAGCCCTTGCCCACATCACCATAACCCACAACCAATGCTTTTTTTCCGGCCAGCAGGTGATCCGTCGCACGTTTAATGGCGTCGTTCAAGGAGTGACGGCATCCGTACTTGTTGTCATTTTTACTTTTAGTGACAGCATCATTGACGTTAATGGCCGGAACTTTTAGCGTACCGTTTTCCAGCATTTTAAGCAGACGATGAACGCCAGTGGTGGTTTCTTCAGAAATACCGTGAATTGTTTCCAGTAACTGTGGGTATTTGTCGTGAAGCATCAGGGTAAGATCGCCACCGTCGTCCAACACCATGTTTGCGTGCCAGGGATCGCCATTTTTCAAGATGGTTTGTTCGATACACCACCAGAACTCGTCTTCCGTTTCTCCTTTCCAGGCAAAGACCGGTATACCCGCTGCTGCGATGGCAGCCGCCGCATGATCCTGCGTAGAAAAAATATTGCAGGATGACCAGCGGACATCAGCACCGAGTTCAACCAGTGTTTCGATCAGTACCGCAGTTTGAATTGTCATATGAATACAGCCAAGTATATTTGCCCCCTTTAGAGGCTGCTCGGCTTTATACTTCTTACGAATTGCCATCAGCGCAGGCATTTCGCCTTCTGCAATCTGAATTTCCCGACGTCCCCAGTCGGCCAGAGAAATATCAGCAATCCGATAATCTTCAAAGCCCTTTTTTACTGCTGCGGTCATAGGGGTAACCTCTTTGTTCGGTCATTATAAATTGCATTTAACCGAGTCTAGCAGCAGGTACATTCTGCATCAAATTATTTTGATATAGATTGTTAGTCACAGGAAATACTCCCTGACGGGTATGTTAACCCGGATATTTCATAAACATGCTCCTGGCCTTGCTTGCTCCTTGCGGCTCCAAGGGAGTTTATGAAATATCCGGGTTAATGAGCGGAGTATTAAATGGATCCAAAAAATGTAAGCAGCTCAAAAAAATAGTGTCGTATAGTTATGCTTGTGCAAGGCTCAAGAATATAAGTCAATGTGATTTTGACGAAAAAACGATAAGAAAACTCCGGGCAATTCGGCTATCTCTCTGATAACTGACCATAGACACCCAATCAGAGGCTGTACAATCACGACGATTGCACTTTGTAATGCAAATGATTTCTGCCTGACTTTTAAACCAGAAAAGCATAAATAAGCTATATTTAATTTCAATAAAAATTCCCTAAACAGGGGACGCTGTACAACGCCGCAAATGGCGCATCAAGCCCAGCAACGCCAGTGCGGCAATCACACTGGGCGCGAACAATAACTGAAATATGCTTTGATATTCCAACCCCCACTGCAACAGCCATGCGCCCATTATGGCCCCTGCGATACCGCCTGAACGGGCCATTCCTAACATCCAGGATACACCTGTCGCACGAAATGCGGTGGGATAATGCAGTGCGGCAATGGCACCCATGGAGGATTGAGCCCCACCCATCAGGGTACCTGCCAGTAAAATGGCCAGCCCTAACCAATAGATGCCTACAACATACCCGATAGAAAACAGGAACACACCGGCCATAAAATAATTAAAGGCGACAATTTTGTGTGGCGTGGCTCGATCCATGATCCAACCAGATACCGGCGTACCAATAACGCCTCCCATGGGGAATAATGCCGTTAGCAGTGTGGCGTGTGCCAGGTCGTACCCTGCTTCCCCAATCAGCGTGGGCATCCAGCTTGAAACCGTATAAAAAATCAGCAGGCCCATGAAGTAAGCGGTCCAAAGCAACAGCGTCGCACCCAGTCGCGCCGGTGCCACTATGGCTTTTACCGGATTGGTCGCATTCGGGGAGGTTCCTTTTCGGAGATTAATCTCATGTGGCCAGGCGTGTCCTAGCAATTGATTCAGAGTTTGGGCAATCGTCGTCTGTGCGTTGGGTCTTTGGAGAAGAAATAACACACTCTCGGGCAGCCAGCGCCATAAAGGTAAAACTAACAACAGAGGCAAGGTACCACCGAGAATGAACACGCTTTGCCACCCGAACGTAGGTACCATCCAGGACGCTAAAAAGCCACTGGTTGCGGCGCCAAAAGGGAACCCACAAAATACGGCGTTCACCATTAAAGACTTGTGCTTTTGTGGCGCAAACTCTGACACGATCGTTAAGGCATTTGACATTGCCGCGCCAATGCCAGAGCCCGTCCCAATGCGCCACCATGTCAATTGAGCGATTGTTGTCGCTTGGGTCGTGGCCAGGCAACAGATCCCAAACACGATTACAGATACGATAATGATGGGTTTTCGACCCAATCTGTCAGACAAGGGGCCTGAACACAAGGCACCAAATGCAAGTCCAATCAAGGCGGCACTCATCGTTAGTCCCAAGTCAGCTTTATCGATTCCCCATTGGTGGATAATTTGAGGGGCGACATAGCCCATGAGAACAGTATCGAAGCCATCCATAAAAAGAATGGCCAGACACAACAGCAAAATGATCAAGTGAAAAGCATTCCATTTCGCATTACTGACTGTGTGAGGGATGCTGATAGATACCGATTCGCTCATAACTGCGCTCGTGAATCGTCTGTTTATTGGGTATGGGTGATTATTATGATGCCCCAAGGTCAATTACAAGGCATCAAGTTCACACCGAAAGGAACGACTAATATCGTTTTATTAGCACAATTTTGGCACAACTATAGTTGAGTAATAATAGTGTACCGACGTCCATCTGACCATAACAAGCAAAGCTTATACTCTTTGCTTCAACCAGAGCCCTGGCTTGCCTGGAATGAACCCAAAAAATCAGACGGTGATGTAAACTCTGAGCAATATGGAACGACTCTGGCGTAATATAAAGTGCGAATGTGTTTACCTGAAGGTATTCGACAATGCTGCTCATAGAACTTACGCATTGACAGCAGGTTGAAAAAACTGCCAGATCAGCCATATACAACATATACAAAAGTAAATAAATTTTGTCGTGCGTATAAAGATAACCAGACCCACAACAGTCAAGTGCGACCTCGCTAAATACACAGGTTTTCTATTGTGTGAACCCAAGTCTGCCACATGCACCCGCTTTAGCGATTTAGGTGACGTATCACAAGACAGCGTTAATCGCTTCCTTCAACGAGAGCAATTTGCTCCTGAAGACCTTTTTATACACGCCTGATGCAGAACCGGAGACGTTATCGAAATCACTCTTTGACAGGCTACACAGCCATCATTGGTATATTGAGGAGTATCATAGGGCGCTGAAGCAGCGCTGTGTAACATTGAGCGTTTTCAGGCGCGAGGAAAGCGGCAAATCAATCAACATATTTGCGGCTATCTTTGGGTATACCTGCTTACAGGTCATGAAAATGTCAGAGTCAATAACGAGTATTTACAGCGTGAGAAAAAATGCCCTCAAAGAAGCCACTTTTTTCAAGGTGGTTTCTCCATAGTGGCAATACAAACTACCATTGTTGTTTCCGTGAAGGCGGGAACCCACTGTCGAGGTGGATTCCTACCTTCGCAGGAATCACAAACTGTTAGTAGTTTCTGAAGGGCAAGTTCCCACAGAGGAGCAATGAGTTACGCTGTAGCTTCTTCTCGTTGAATCTCTGGCTCAAGCTCTTCTTCATCGGCCAGGGTGTTAAGCTTACCGAGAATTGAGCTGACCTTTTCACTCCATGTATGGAGTTCGTGCTTCAGGTGTTTATTTTCTTCTTCGAGCTCTTTGTTGGCTACTTTCAGTTCCTCAAGTTCCATTCTGGACAGTTCCAGCTTATCTATGAGGTTTTGTAACCGGGACTCCAGTTGAGCGAGTGATTGTATGGACATGGCGGACTCTTGCGACGCGGGTTTCAATTGACATCATTTTATCTTTCAGACGATACGATAGCATATTATTCAACACAAGGTCAGATATCATCTATTTTGTACAGACTATACTAAGCTAACGTAATAGTACTCTGTTTCCATGAGTTTGACATGCTTAGGCGGAAAACGTGCTTTTCTGACCGTGTTGAATGCAATAGATAATTCCACCGGTACCTGTTTTACCCGCATGAGACAGCTTTTTGAGAGAGTAAGCACGTCAAAAACATTGAAAGGGGTTACTTTTTAGCAGTCTGTCAGGCTGAAAACCAGCTGTAGCGAGAAAAAGTCCGGTTTGAGATGGTTTTCAGGTTGGTTCGAGGTCACTTAGTGAGAAGCATCGTCAGTGTAAACCGTCTTAAAATTCGTTCGGCTACTGCAATCTGCGATAAATGGGTCTAAACGTTGATTTTGTTCGTTAAACTCACTGCTGTTCGGGTAATTTTTTGCCGTTCCCGTGAGACATTGCAGGTTGTTCCCTTTGGCAAAACTTGCTTTCAGGGAGACAAGACCCCATAAAGCCGGAAGCACAAGGGCTGAGATCCGTTAACCAGGCAGTAGTTATTGAACTCATTAAATAGTTGGTTATTCGCCTCTCAAAACCGGTCTTTTATCTTCTGCTTTTTTATTCTCGCTACGCGCAGATTTTTAAGACCGCTTCTATGGGTAGCTGTATTTCAGAAAGTATCAAAAGCCCGCCACTTCTGCGAAGGCAGGAATTAACCACGACAGTGGTTCTTCGCGGGGACGACGCTGGTATAGTTTTCATTGCCACTACCCTAAGTCCGACAGGCGCACAAGTATTGTACCAAGTTAGATATGTCCGCCAGGCTGTATTATGTGGAATAACTATCACACCGCACATTTTCTTGTTCACATCATAGCTGGCTGGCGCCAAATCAGTTTTTGGTCTGCCTGCTTGTACGACCAATCCAGGTGGGCAGTGGCGGAGGCACACAGCAGGCCTCAAGGAGTTTTTTATGAACAATGCGCTACCCTGTTGCGCTATTATCATTTCTGCGCTGAATGTTGAAGACGAGGCTATGAAGGCATTTTATACCTCACTCACCCATAACAAGAGTATTGATGATTATATTCTGGAAAAGCATCTGCACTTTTCGTCCTGTCAGATAGAAGGCGCTTTTTTCAGCCATTTACTGGCATATACTGAACTGGCTTTGGACTCAGGGGGAGCTATCGATCGTTAGTGCATCCGGGTTGTTCTAGTCTGTGAATATTTCGCAAAGTTCAGAGTATTTTAGCTGACCTACTGACAACACTGACTATTGTCTTTAGACTTTCCTGCATTTGACATCTGCCTGCGGGTCATTGGTAGAGTTCGTTTCATCAAAATTACAACCTAACTATTTTATTTATAACGATTCGGGAAGTTTATGCTGGATGTCATCCCTACTGACTCGGTAGGCTTGGTAAAACCCAAGGTGGTGTATTTTGATCAATCTTTGGTTTTACAGTGCGGGCAAGTACTGGAGTCCTATAATCTTGTTGTAGAAACCTATGGTGAACTTAACGAGCAGCACAGCAACGCTGTATTAATCTGTCATGCCCTCAGCGGTCACCATCATGCAGCGGGTTTTCATTCAATAAATGACCGTAAACCCGGCTGGTGGGATAACTGTATTGGTCCCGACAAAGCCATTGATACCCGGCACTTTTTTGTGGTGTCCCTGAATAATTTAGGCGGCTGTCATGGCAGCACAGGTCCTGCGAGCATCAACACTAAAACAGGCAAAGCCTGGGGGGCTGATTTCCCGGTACTCACTGTTGAAGACTGGGTAAACGCTCAGGTGCGCCTGGCAGATATGCTGGGGGTTGAATGCTGGGCTGCTGTTGTGGGTGGTAGCCTCGGTGGCATGCAGGCACTGCAATGGTCTATCAGTTACCCTGACCGCTTGCGGCATGCGGTTATCATCGCTTCTGCGGCAAAGCTGTCCGCTCAAAATATTGCCTTTAATGAAGTGGCCCGGCAAGCCATTATGGCCGACGAGGGGTTTCTCGATGGCCGCTACCTTGATGAAAATCAACTGCCTAAAAAAGGGTTAGGACTGGCGCGAATGATCGGCCATATCACTTACCTGTCTGAGCACGCTATGGGGAAAAAATTTGGCCGTGAAATGATGAGTGAGCACTATGGCTTTGATTATGATGCACAGTTTCAGGTGGAGAGCTACCTCCGTTATCAGGGCGCTGCTTTCTCAGAGCACTTTGATGCCAATACCTATTTGCTCATGACACGGGCACTGGATTACTTTGACCCTGCTGCTGATCACGGTGGCATATTATCCAAAGCCCTGAGTCCAGCCCGGGCACGTTTTCTGCTGATATCGTTTACTACGGACTGGCGATTTTCTCCCGAACGTTCCCGTGAAATAGTAACAGCGCTGGTGGAAGCTGAAAAAGAGGTGTCTTATCTGGAAATTGAAGCGCCTCAGGGGCATGATGCTTTTCTGATGGATATTCCCCGGTATATCAATGGTCTGAAGGCGTATATGCAAGATGTTGTCAGGGAGAGTTGCCAAGGAGAGTTGTCATGGTAGATAACAGGGTGCGTAATGATTTTATCCTGATAAAGGACTGGGTTCAGCCCGGTAACCGGGTGCTCGATTTAGCTTGTGGTGATGGCAGCCTGTTGAAAAATCTGACAGAACAGAAACAGGTGTCAGGCTATGGATTGGAGATTGGCAGTGACAACATTGAGCGGTGTATTGCCAAAGGCGTCAATGTCATTGAACACAACCTGGATGAAGGGCTGTCACGCTTCAGGGACAAAAGCTTTGATACGGTCATCATGACGCAGGCTATTCAGGTAATGACCTACCCTGATCGGGTATTGGATGAAATGCTAAGGGTGGGCAAGCGATGTATTGTGACGCTTCCTAACTTTGGACATTGGCGTTGTCGGCAACACTTGTTGTTCAAGGGGCGAATGCCTGTATCCAAGTTTATGCCCTATAGCTGGTATGACACGCCTAATATCCACTTCTGCACCTTTCGGGATTTCGAGATACTGTGCAGGGAAAAGCAGCTTAATGTGATCAACCGATTGGTGGTTGACCAGCAATACAGGGATAATTGGCGAATAAAACTGATGCCCAATTTGATGGGTGAAATAGCAATCTATCACCTTGCATAGGAGCCTGCCGAACTTAACCCGGATATTTCATAAACATGCTCCTGGCCTTGCTTGCTCCTTGCGGCTCTAAGGGAGTTTATGAAATATCCGGGTTAAGACAATTTCGGCCTAAAATCCAGAAAGTGCGAGAAAATGCGAGAAAATGCGAGAAAATGCGGCCAGAATTTCCGGTCAATTTGCTTAAACAGGTCAACTATTCGCACAAATTGATCGAAAATTCTGACTCGCCCTACTGAATTTTATGCTCGAAAGCATAAGTCCGACAGGCTCCAAGGATATATTTATGAAAAAAGGGATACTCGCCAGTGTTACAGCGTTACTGCTCTTTGTCCCCGTTACTGTACCCGCCGTTGCTTTTGCCTCAGCACCTGCCTCTGTCCCCGATGCTGAACCCTTTGGGAGCAGGTCAATGCGTGCCGGTGATTATGACATTCATTACAGTGCCTTTAATAGTACTTTTATTCCGCCTGAAGTGGCGAAAGCCTATTCACTGGAACGAGGGCCTCGCACTGGCATTTTGAACATTGCTATCCGTAATGTGAAAAGCAGTGAACTGGGCACTGCTGTCAAGGGGCTTATCGAAGGCAATATGACTAACCTACTGGGGCAAAGAACAGCGCTGACATTTCATGAAGTCAATGAAGGGCATGCTGTTTACTATCTGGCCAGTTTTCGATTCAGCAATGAAGAACAGCTCACCTTTGATCTTGCTGTCACGCCCGATAAGCACACACAGTCAGAACGTGTAACATTTAGCCAACAGTTTTATGAAGGCGAAAAGTCGTGAAAATAAACGCTTGTGAAATCGTGCTTGCCAGCAGTAACCCTGGCAAGCTCAAAGAGTTTCAACAGATGCTCAGTGGTATGGGGGTGAGCTTGCGCCCACAGAGTGATTTCAATATAGCGGCGGTGGAAGAAACCGGCCTGAGCTTTGTTGAAAATGCGATATTGAAAGCTCGCCATGCCTCAAAACAATCCGGGCTGCCTGCCATTGCCGATGATTCAGGGTTAGAGGTTGACGCCCTTGCCGGTCGCCCTGGTATTTATTCTGCGCGGTTTGCAGGCAGCGATGCTACTGATAGCGACAACAACCGTAAACTGCTCTCTGTGCTGCGGGGTGTGTCACCTGAAGAGCGTAAAGCCCGCTTCCAGTGTGTTTTGGTGTATATGCGACACCCTGAAGATCCAACCCCTGTTATCTGCCAGGGTAGCTGGGAGGGGGAAATTCTCAATGCACCCAAAGGGGAGCAGGGTTTTGGCTATGATCCACTATTTTACGTGTCAACTGAAGGTTGTGCCTGTGCTGAGCTGTCCGCAGACGTCAAAAATCGCCTGAGCCATCGTGCAAAAGCCATGGCTCAGCTGGCAGACAGGTTGCGTGTAACGTGTTAAGACTCCCTCCATTAAGCCTGTACATTCACGTCCCCTGGTGTGTGAAAAAGTGCCCCTACTGTGATTTTAACTCCCATGTGGCCAATCAAGAGGGGATTCCAGAAACTCAGTACCTTGCTGCTCTGATTGCTGATTTGCACCAGGAGATCAGTAAGGTGCAGGGGCGCCCTCTTGCCAGTATTTTTATTGGTGGTGGTACACCGAGCTTGTTGTCACCGAGAGCTTATAAGCAGTTACTCTCAACCTTGCAACAAGAAATGGCCTTTGCTGAAGATATTGAAATTACGTTGGAAGCAAACCCGGGGACTTATGAACATGGCCGATTTCAGGGCTACCTTGAGGCCGGCATTAATCGACTGTCCCTGGGGGTACAAAGCTTTCAGGATGAGAAGCTCAAGGGGTTGGGGCGGATTCACAGTGCGGATGAAGCCATTTGTGCCATTACCTCTTTGGCAGAGAGTGGTTTTGCCAACATCAATATTGATCTGATGCACGGCTTGCCGGGCCAGTCCCCGGAGGATGCCTTGTATGACCTGCAAACGGCCATTGATTTTCAGCCGACCCATATCTCTTGGTATCAGCTCACCATTGAACCCAATACGGTGTTTTATTCAAAAACACCGTTACTGCCGCCTGATGATACCCTTTGGAGCATTCAGGAAGCCGGCCAGTCTCGACTGGCAATGCATGGGTATACACAGTATGAAATTTCTGCTTACAGTCGACCCGGACGGCAGGCGCGTCATAACGTCAATTACTGGCAGTTTGGTGATTATCTCGGCATAGGTGCGGGTGCTCACGGTAAGTGGACATGTAAGGAAACCGGCAAGGTCTATCGCAACTGGAAAACCCGGATACCGTCAGATTATTTATCCCCCGATAAACCTTTCCGAGCGGGGCAACGAACACTCGCTGAAGACGAGTTGCCATTGGAGTTTATGATGAACGCCCTGCGTTTGCATGAGGGTGTGCCAGCAGGATTTTATTCAGACTATACAGGGCTTTCCCTACGCTCTGTCAGCTCAGCGTGGGAGACAGCGATTGCTAAGGGGTTGATGGTTGATAGCCCCAACCGATTGGCACCCACACCCCGGGGGCGATTATTTCTTAACGACCTGTTGGCAATATTTACCTGATGCGCTGTTCAGTAGTATGTTGAACATGGGGTTGACGAAAACGACGACAAAAGGTGACTGCCAATGGACTGGCTCAGTGACAGCGTGGTTAATCTCTCGCACTTTACCCGAGGTTATCTGCCCATTCTTTCTCTGGCGCTGACAGCAACATTGCTGGTTTATGGCGGTAAACCTGCCTTAGCGAGGTCAACGCGTTGGTTAGGACGTTTTCCTGCTGCCATTCGCTACCTTGCCAGATCAGCACTCACCCTGAGCGTGCTGGGGCTGGTACTTTACTATGTGCCACAGTGGTTGACCCAGCTGCTCAGCTTGTTCAATAACCTGACGTTTGCGCCTGTGTTGCTGGTGGTATTGATTCTGGTGGGTGTGCTGGCCGACCGGAACAGTTAATACTCACTATTTTTTGGCTACCAATACACCGGGCTGCAGAACAAGGTTAATGGCTCGCAACAGAGGCTACTATCCGCAATAGCCTGAATAGCCTGAATTCAGCAGTTGATTGCTTTTAGCAGGCCGGAAGCTTTATTCCCATTGAGAAAACGGCATTCAACGGCTGAATTCAGGTTTAATAGAATTTTGGTTCAGTCAAGCCCTAGCTCTTGAAACTTTGACGCTAATGGTCGTTGATGGTCAGGGTTCTGCCCGTTATTGGCCGTCTTTGACATCATCTGGTCTACGAGTTTTAAAACTTTCCGCTGATAGTTGCTTCCAAAAGCAATCAGATCCTGAGGCCATTGATCTGATGTTGCTACTGAATCCAGCATAGCTGCCGCAAGCAAACCATAAGCGGGAGTAGCCAAATGAAGTTGTGGTTTTTCATCGGCAACAAGCAAGCTGCTGAAAGGAACAGTATGGGGACCAGCAGCCGTTTGAAACGTGATATTTCCATCCTTATCCACTGCCCCAGCGAGGTCAAGCAAGTGAAGAGAGCTATTTTTTAAACGCTTTATTTCATCTTTAATAGCGGTATTTATTGACTCAATAAACCCATTTTCAAACGGAATAGAAGAATCAATAAGAAGATTATTTAAGTCAGGAAATAGTGATAGCCTGTTATCAGATAAAGCCGGTATTTGCGGGGATATATTAGCAATACTTATCAATACTTGTTTGCCATTTTTAAGACATTCCTGTTGTTGAGAAGAAACTGTCGCTATAAAATTTTTAACTCTTTTAATAACGTATTCACGATCCTCTTTAAGGTTAAGATCTGGTCTATTTGTTGCGTAATTAGTCAGGGCTGTAATTTCACTCACGGCTGCGAGATTAGCCAGGAATGCAAGGGCTGAAGTTGCATGAGAATCCTGTGGTTTTTTATCAGCCATTGCTCCAAACACGAGCCAAAATGGCACACACGGTGGTATAAGAATAACAGAAAGCCCATCGGCTTGCTTGGCTTGCTCCATCGCTTTACCGAGCTGATCATTTATCGCCTTTTCATTGGTCATGTAATTGAGAAAACCCAATCCATTGCGTGGAGATAAACACTTGGCGGTAAATGGCTGCAGCTCATCAGGCGTGAAGCTTTCAAGCAGGCCAGTTTTACCACCAACGGATAAATTACCGCAAACCTCATCTAAACTAATTTTTTCAACTCCTCGTGCATAACTGGCCCCTATCACGAACAGGTTATCAGCATGGGTAGTCAAAGAAATAAAACACAAAAATAAAAATAACAGTCTTGATAGCATGGTCTCAACCTGACAGTAATAATTAGACTGTAAACAGTTAAGACCATATTAAAAAAATGGCAATATTTTTTTCTGTTAATACTATTGAATGCCATACAATATTTTTCTAAATAATGCTCCCCTTTTATTCAGCAATATAAGCCTGCTCAAATAAATCACCTTGGCATGCTTTAGATCGCCTTAATTTTCAACCATTGCTGAAAATTACTGATTACCGCATCAAATGCTCTCTCTAATGGTCGTTTACGTTGTTGCTGATGGGCGGGGTTTTGCTCGTTATGGGCCGTTTCTGTGGTCAGAAGCAGTCTTAAAAGTCTGCCCGTAGCGAGCCGCGAGAAATGGTGGATAAAAAGCCGCTTTTGTGAGGAGAATAGCGGGACTATTTGACGAACAAAAGCGACTTTTTAGACCCATTTATCGTAGCCGCAGTAGGAGCGTGACTTTTAAGACCGCTTCTCAGTTCGTCTGCAAGTTTTACCACTTTCCGCTGATAGAATCGGTATTTGAAAGCACGCTTATTCATACTGACAAGAATATTATTTGCGTAAGGGTCAAGCTTTTTCCAGTCCCACCGGACTGGTTCCTTACATCCCCCACCTGGCTCGGTGGAGGTCTTACGCCAGGAGCCTGATAAAAACACTGGCTTTTTTTACAATTATCAGCCATTTTCCAACAAACTGCGAAGATCGCTGATTGCCGCATTGGCCCGGGAAATAAAATTAGCCATCACCAGGGAATGGTTTGCCAACATCCCAAACCCATCGCCATTAAGAATCATGGGACTCCAGATGGTTTCCTGGGTTCCTTCCAGCTCGCGGATAATCTGCCGCAGGCTGACCAGGGCGTTCTTTTTCTGCAAGACATCATGAAAATCCACTTCAACAGCCTTGAGTAACTCAATCAGCGCCCAGGACGTACCCCGCGCCTGATAAAAGATATCATCAATCTGCAACCACGGGGTTTTTACCACTACCATGTTATCACTGACGGTGGATTGTGACGCTTCAGGGTCACCCGCCAGGTCTGTATTCAGGCGAGGTTTGCCGACACTGGCGCTTAAGCGCTGGGACAGACTGCCAAGACGGATTTCCACATCATTGAGCCAGCGGGCCAGGTTATCGGCGCGGGCGTAAAACTGCGCAGGGTCCTGAGGGTTAGATAAACGCTGCATGTAGTTGCCGAGCCTGTGGATGCCACGTTGATACTCTTTTTCTGTTGCCGGCAGAATCCAGCTATGGGAATCAAAGTTAAACAGAGGTTCAGCAACAGCCAGATCGGGGTCTTCCTTTGACTGGGACTGTGAGCGGCTGAAGTCGCGGCGTAATGCGCGCGCCATATCACGCACTTGCGTCAATACGCCATGTTCCCAGTTAGGCATATTATCCAGAAAGACACCCGGCGGCATAATATCATTGCTCAGATAACCACCGGGCTTGATCAGCAGGGTATCAGCAACACGGTATAACGTGGCAGCTGTTGTATAACCCGTTACCACTGTCTGCCCTTGTTCCTGAGCCATTTTTTCAGCATTGGCCTGCACGGAGAACTGCTTCGGTTCTGCGCTCCAGTAAACCCCAAGTCCTATTTGTATGAGCATGACGACCGCCACCACTGTCGAGAGGATCTTACCACTCATTCGTGTCATCAATGCCCCTGCTCTTGCTGTTATTACTTTTTTCAACCCACTGAGCGCCATAGTGTCCTCGTCTGACCAAGCATATCCGGTGGGTATTATGGGCCAAGTCGCGGGACAATTGAACTTGATTTCTTGATTCGCGGAATGATTACAGCTGTTCAGGCCTTGCCAGAAAATAACCCTGGCCACCGGACACGCCGAGTTCGGTGAGTTTTTCCCATTCTGCCTGGTTTTCAACACCCTGGGCCAGAAGGGTAATATCCCGGCTGCCGGCCAGCATGGCCAGTGTCCGAATATAAAACTGGTTGCCCTGATTGTCGGTAATGCCACGAACAAAGCTGTTATCGATTTTGATATAACGGATGTTCAGCAGGTCAAGGTCACTGAGGGATTGGGTGGTAACCCCGAAGTGATCGAGGGAAAACTCGCAGCCGTTGGCAGTGAGCGCGGTAATACGCTCAGCGAGACCACTGACGGACTCGTGCAAAATACGTTCTGAGGTTTCCAGAATCAGGCGTTGGCTAACCGCTGTATTGCTCTTGAGGCAATCAAGCAGCCAAGGGTAGAACGTATTATCCATAATGGATCGGGGTGAGAGGTTAACACAAAAGACTTCATCGTTTTGTGACTGTTTCATATAACGAACCAGGCAATTTACCACTGCCTGATCAAACGCCGTATGCAGTTCAAACCTCTCCACCATGGGCAGAAAAGCTTGCGCTGATACCAGCTCATTGTCCAGGTGCAGGCGAGCGAGCACCTCCCGAAACAGGGGACGCCCATCGGCGTCGAACCCCTTTTGAGCGAACAAGTCGATTTGCTCCCGTTTAAAGACGCCTTTTAATACATCCTGCCATTGCACCTGGCTCCAGCTGAGATACATGTGGCCTTTAGTATCGCCTACCTCTTCCACCTGCCAGCTGTTATGGCCCTGTAGGTGCAGGTTTTTGAGCAGCTCACCTGATGCGCGTACCAGCGCTTCAAAATGACTTTCGCCCATGCCGGTCACAGAGGCCAAATGGAGCTGCTCCTGCCCCTTGGTGCTAACAAAATAAGGCAGTGATGCCAGTGCCCGAAAACAACCCTCGGCAAAACGTCGGTTTTCTTCGATTCCACAGCTCGGTAAAAAGACAGAAAACTGTGACAGTGAACGCCGGCCAATAATGGCGTCAGGCCAGGGTTCAACGGTTTCAGACAGTCGCTTGGCAATATCAATCAATAGTTCATCAACCGTTTTATGGCCCTTATTGCGGTGCAGTGCATCAAGTCCACCAATATCAATGAGCATGAGGGAGCCGCCCGCATCTTTTCCCTCATTCTTAAGGCTGCTAATGACCTGCCCTTCAAAAGCCCGGTTATTCAAAATGCCAGTGAGGGCATCTTTGACGGATTGATGCCGCAGCTCTTCGGTGAGAATGACTTTTTCATTGAACAGTTTTTGCAGCTTGCCAGCCATCCGGTTCATGGCAATAACCATTTGTCGTAAATCTTTGGTAACCGGCAGCTCACGTTGAACCACAAAGCGACGCTGGCAAATGGCATTTGCCTGATTTTCGAGTAGCTTTAAGGGTTTTAAGACAATACGTAAAAGAATGTTCAGACCGATAATAGCCAGCAGCAGGGCAAAGGCAAACAAGATGGCACCGTTGCAGGCTTTCTGCCACAGGTTCTGGTAAGCAAAACCAAGGTGGCTGGTGACGTACAGTTTACCCGCAGGCACCCAGCCCCTGTTGACTTCAGTGGCAACCTCAGGAGCGTTTAACGCTGTCAGTGCTAAAAACCAGTCGGGAATACCTTCAACGGTGACAGGGTGTTCACTGTTAACACGTACATTGCCAGCCATATCCTCAAACCGGATATTCTGGTAATACCCTCGGTCAAATACCGCATCAACCATGGCATCAATGGTAGCAGTATCACCTGTCTCCGTGGAGGCGATGGCAACGCCAAGGGAGGTCGCCGTGTCCTGGGCATGGGATTCAAGCTGGGCCTGAAGGTAGTTACGGGCATCATTAACGGTGGTGAACAGGCTCAGGCCAAACAGAATGAACAGCAGTGCGGTCAGGCTGATTACCAACTGTTGTAGTAGCGTCATGAACGTGTCCCTCTGTTAAGCCCTTTATTCTTCCTGACTGTTGGCGATGGACTGCTGAAATCGGTTGCGGAGCTTTGTCCATCGCCCAACACGGCTGGATTTCCCAATACGCTTGCCGCTGTTTCCCTGCTGCCTCGCATACCAGAGGCCGTCACCATTAAAGTTATAAACCGGTTTCAGATCCCGTCGCTCGCTGGCGGGTAAAATACGTTTATTCAGGTTATCAAGAATCAGGGGCTCTGTGTCAGGCTCAGGGTAATAACTGAGCACCATATGGGCCTGCTGGTATTCGAGCGCCATAACATAAGTAACGCGGAGCTTTTTATCGGGAATGCCTAGTTGTCGCAAGGTGTAGTATTTGGCGATGGAAAAGTCTTCACAGTCGCCACCGCCACTGCCGAGAAATTCAACGGGTGTGGCCCAGAAATCGTCTTTTCCCCAATGATCAATATCGTTAATAAACCGTTGTTCGTTGAAAAAATCATTGACCACGGTCAGCTTTTGCCTGTCTGTCAGGTGCAGGCTACCGTCTAAAAGACCCTGCCAACGGATCATTCGCTCACTGGCAGCCTTGCCATAATGGCGGCGAACATCATTGATTAATGCGTCGTTAATTATAAAATCATCATCACCCACAGCAGTGGTGATAATCCATAACGGGAAAACAATCAGAAGTTTAAGCCTTGAAAACATGACATCCCTGCCATTGAAACCAGAACTCCTGGTCATTTACTATCATCGGCACGTGGCATGAAGGCTTAACCTGAGGAGACAAACTGTGACCCCCAAAAAAATAGCGCTTATCCTGTCAGGCTCTGGCGTGTTTGATGGCGCTGAGATCCATGAGTCGGTATTAACATTATTGAGCATTGACCGTGCGGGCGCCCAGTATCAGTGCTTTGCCCCCGATATTGAGCAGCACCACGTTATTAACCATGTCACGGGAGAAGCGATGAACGAGCGGCGCAATGTGCTGGTGGAGTCTGCCCGTATTGCCCGGGGCGACATCAAAGCCCTTGCTGCGCTCAATGTTAGTGATTATGACGCCCTGATTATCCCGGGTGGGTTTGGAGCGGCTAAAAATCTGTCTGACTTTGCTTTTACGGGTTCAGGCGCGCAAGTCCAAAGTGACGTGTTGGCGGCAGTACAAGGCTTTGCCACCGCCAACAAGCCCGTGGGGTTGATCTGCATTGCTCCAGCGATCACCGGACGTGCCTTTGCCCCCGGCACACGCTGCACCATTGGCAATGACAAAGACACAGCCAAAGCCATTGAGGCCACCGGTGCCGTGCATGTGAACTGTCCTGTGGATGATATTGTGGTGGACGAATCCCGTAAGCTGATAACAACACCGGCCTATATGCTGGCGCAGTCTATAGGCGAGGCAGCCACGGGTATCGATAAGCTGGTACAAAAAGTCATAGCGCTCGCTTAACCCGGATATTTCATAAACATGCTCCCGGCCTTGCTTGCTCCTTGCGGCTCTAAGGGAGTTTATGAAATATCCGGGTTAAGTTTTATGGCGTTATCAATGGGCTTTTCTTATGGTCATTCAGCAGACAACAAACCAGTCAATAAGAATGTCGCTTCGCTCCACATGCCTCAGGTGGCGAATAAACGCTACCTGAGTAAGAGTCTGATAATAACTTCCCAGTTTTGCCGTTCGGGCTGAGCCTGTCGAAGCTCGCTGCCACCACCGTTCGACTCTTCGCCAAGCTCAGAGTTCAGGGTGAACGAAAATCGGGAAGTTATTTTTAGACCGCTCCTAAGCAACACAACCTTCGAGGCAAGGCTTCCCAATGCTTGCGGTTGTTTCCACCACCAAGCTAACGCTCTGGTGGGGGTTTTGACCCTGCGCTATTTGATAAAATCATCACAATGGTACTATAGCGGCTTTTATACGACATGAGTTTAATTATGAAGCACGTCACAATTATCGTCGCCATGGAGCAGGAAGCCGCTCCTCTGATAGATGACCTGCGGCTCACGGCAGTCCCTATGCATGACCCTTGTTTGCCTTGCCGGGCTTACAGAGGGCTATACGAAAACCTTGAATTAACCCTGGTCATTAACGGTAAAGACCCCATTCATGACGTACAAAATATTGGTACACAGCCAGCTACGCTGACGGCTTTGGAAGCGATTCGTTTCAGCAAACCTGATCTCATTATCAATGCCGGCACCTGCGGTGCATTTGCCAGCAAAGGCAGTGATATTGGCACCGTCTATATTGGTGAGCGAATCCGATTTTTTGACCGTCGCGTCTTTATGAAAAACTATACTGCTTATGGTGAAGGCCACTATGGCGCGCCAGAAGCCATAGCGCTGGCTCGCGCCCTTAACCTTCCTACGGCAGTTGTATGTACTGGCAGCTCAATGGATATGACCGCAACAGATGAGGCTATTTTGCAAAAAGAACCGGTTGTCACCAAAGAAATGGAGGCGGCATCCATTGCCTGGGTAGCGTCTTTTTATAAAATACCGGTGGTTGCCATGAAGTCCGTTACCAACCTTGTGGATACGCCCTCAGATACTGTAGAAGCCTTTCATGCCAACCTGAACTTCGCGTCACAACAACTGAAGGCTAAAATGCTTGATTTACTGGTATTACTGAATGACAGGGTGGTGCTATTGACGTAGACCCTGTTCCCTGGAAATTGCCTTAAACGCCTGCGCATAGCCGGGATCAGGAGAAACGGAGGATAAAAAGTTGATCAAATAATGATTGGAGCGGAAGTGACGACGTTCCAGGGCTTGTGGTTCTTTCTCACGAAGGAGTCTACGGTTTTTGTAAATTGCAGTCGTTCAGACTTAACCTGATAGACGCCCTCTAAAAATCAACACCCGCAAGGTCAACGCTGAACGACTAGGAGGCTGACCGAGAATAGCGCCCGTAGCGAGGATTACGAGAAATTGAGGATAAAAATTTCTGCTTCTGAGGATAATAGTGGGGCTATTTGACGAAGAAGCAGGAATTTTTAGACCAATTTATCGCAACCGCAGTAGGGTAGTCTATTCTCGGACAGCCTCCTAGGAGCCTGACCGCAAGCCTGATCAATTTGAGGCGCTGCTCGGTGTGATATGAGACCTCAAATTCAATATACCGCGCTTATCAACATACTCACCCGTTATATCCGCCATAATGCTGCCGGGATTTTTTGTTATTATCAGGCGCGGCTCAAGCCCTAATGGCTTGTGCCATTTAAACGTGCCGACAACACTGCCTGAATCATTGTTTATTACTTCAAACTTCTGCGTGCTGTCCCTGAATGCACAGTTCCATGAAGATTTATAATATAACCTCAGACTAATAAGGTCGCCAAAAATGGCAACGTATGAAGAGGGAGTGACTCGGTACATGCAGACCCCCTTCCCACTGGCTTTCACTGTATAGCCTTTTTTTGAGAAATGTTGGTAACCTTTGGGTATTAGATTCCTGACTTCAATAAAGGTTTTGATTTTGCCATAAGCATTACCGAGGGTGGATAAGCTCAAGACCAGAGTAAAAAAAAACGACTTGTTCGCCATGGACTTTCCAGCCCGTAAAATAGACATCATACTCATGACATACTCCTGCCGCCCATTACCACCAAAGAAGTCATCCTATTTAGCCTGTCAGTAAGCGGCAAGGATCTGCCATTGTGAAAGCGCCTTTGTTGACAAACACGACTAGCGCATACGACAAGGCGCGGGGCACTGAGTGAATAATACTAAAGTACTCATGCCGCGGCCCCCTTTCACTTGTCCCGCTGGTAAGCTTAACAAGGTTTCTCTTCTTTATTTAACCAAAGATTCAATGAGTTGAACTTAATATAATCATACTCTGCCCTGTCCTCCATGAAGCCAGGATTGTTTGTTATTTCCAGATACGAATGAAACATACGCCCCATGGGCTTTATCCATGTAAACTTGCCGACAACTTTGCCTGTATCATTATTTATCACGTTAAAATTCTGCGTGCTGTCCTTGAGCGCACATATGCCTGAAGATTTATAATGTATGCTTAAATGACCATAGCGAGTATAAGTGACAATGTATGGAGAGGGCGTCACGTTGTACATGCAAGCACCCTTGCCAATGGGTTCAAACTTATAGCCTTTTTTTGAGTAAAACACCTGATTTGGGGCTATATCATTGTAAATGTGAAGACAGGTATATGTGCTATAGGCCTTATCCATGATGGATAAGCTCAGCGCCAGAGTAAAAAAAACAAATGATTTTTTCGCCATTTTCACCATTGAGTTTCCAGCCCGTAAGATCGATTTCATACCCATGATGTACTCCCACCGTCCATTACTATCAAAGAACTCATCTTGAAAATCATGCCCCTGTTAACATCACGGAAACGGGGGTAAAAATCACTGTTGTATGATATTGACCAGAGGCAGACTTTTCACCTCTTTTAAACCCGTTGATCAGGTAGTGAGGGAGCGTTGATTTCCCCCAAGATCCTCTGGCACAGGGTTTGTTACCATGGCGATTGATGTTGAGTGCTTGAATTGTTGATAATACCAACCAGTGATACCAGAGGCTCGGTTAAAGGGCTCTATTGGCTGACGGCGTCTGGTTTTCGCTCATTGTGGACAGGACGACGAAGCATCGGGTTTTGCAATACTTCTTCAAAAAGCTAAGGCCCCTACGATAATCTGACCTTCAAAGGCGGACTAGGAGCCTGCCCGAGAATAGACTGCGCTACTGCGGTTGCGATAAATTGATCTAAAAACCCCTGCTTCTTCATCAAATAGCCCCGCTATTCTCCTCAGAAGCAGAAATTTTTATCCTCAATTTCTCGCAATCCTCGCTACGGGCGCTGTTCTCGATCAGGCTCCTAGGTGCGGCTGACCTGCCAATTACCCCCGTCGCCCAGCTTAGTAAGGGCAAGGGTGTAAATAATCTAACCATATATTCAATGCGTTGCCCTGGAAATAAATAGTCCCCGTATCGTCCTTCAAGAAGCCTGGATTGTTTGTTATATCCAGATACGGATCATAAAATTTTTTTTTCCATGTGAACTTGCCGACAACTTTGCCTGTATCATTGTTTATTACGTTAAAACTCTGCGCGCTGCCTCTGAATGCGCAACCACCTGAAGAATCATAATCTATTTTTATCAAACCAGATCTTCTATAAACGGCACTGTATGAAAAGGGATACACTTCGTGCATACAAGCACCTTTGCCAGTGGGTACAAACTTATAGCCTTTTTTTGAGTAATTCTTCTGGTGTTGGTCTATATCATTGAAAATATGGATACAGGACTTTGCTTTGAAGAAACTAAAAGCCTTATCCATGATGGATAAACTCAACACCAGCGTCAAAAAAATAAGTGATTTGTTCTTCATTGAGTTTCCAGACCGTAAGATGGATTTCAACCCCATGATATACTCCTACTGTTCGTTACTACCAAAAAAATCATACCCCGGTTGACATCACAGAAGCGGATATAAAAAATCACTGTTGCTGATCCTGACCACAAGCAGACTTTCATTGTCAACTCGCCTTTCTAACCCTGTTGAGTAGGTAGTGAGCGAGCGTCGATTTCCCCCCAAGATTCGCGCAAGGTTTGCTACCATGGCGATTAATGTTGAGTGCTTGAGTTGCCCCCGTCGCCCAGCTTAGTAAGGGCAAGGGTCTGCATAATATAACCTTATATTCAATGCGGAGTAGAAAGCAGTAGTCCCCGACGTATCCTCCAAGAAGCCTGGATTGTTTGTTATATCCAGATACGGACCATAAAAAAGTCCCAGTTTTTTTTTCCATGTGAACTTGCCGACAACTTTGCCTGTATCATTGCTTATCACGTTAAAACTCTGCGCGCTGCTTTTGAATGCGCAACCACCTGAAGAATCATAATCTATTTGGATCTTACCAGATTCTCTATAAGTGGTACTGCATGAAGACACTGAGTGAATACAAGCGCCTTTGCCAGAGGATACAATCCTATAGCCTTTTTTCGAGTAACCCTTCTGGTATTGGCCTACATAATTGAAAATGTAGATACAGGACTTTGCTTTAAAACTAAAAGCCTTATCCATGATGGATAAACTCAACACTAGAGTCAAAAAAATAAGTGATTTATTCTTCATTGAGTTTCCAGACCGTAAGATGGATTTCAACCCCATGATATACTCCTACTGTTCGCGAAAAAATCATCTTATCTTTACTCATTTCCAGCATAGGACGACGAAAACCGCCTTTTCAACACGTCTAAAAAAACGACAGGAGTCAAAATAATCTGACATTCATAATGTGGTCTGAATATGGAGACACACAAAAAAAGGCTGCTTTTAAAACATAATATAAAATCATGAAAATACAAGCCTGTTGCACTTATCGTATTACTCCAGCCCGGCTTTTCTGACTAGCGAAATGAACATGGCAAGCCGGGCGAAAGAACAGGACAAACGACCAGTAATAGCAGACTATTGCGAGGAGTTTTAACGGAGGTCTGGGCTACAGTTGATCCCAGCCCCCTAAGGAGCCTGTCGGACTTTTACAGTGGCTTCTGAATTGGACGGAGTATCTGTTTTTTGCACTTATTCGCCGTTTTCGCCGTTTTCGCCGTTCGCAACCTCCCACTGTTCCTGCAGAGCCATCCAGGCATCCTCTGCTTCTGCCAGTGTTTTCTTCAATACGGTTTGCTGGTCAAGCAGCTCTTTCAGCGCAGCTTTATTGACCTGATCATAAATAGATGGATCTGACAGCTTTTTTTCTACTGAATTTAACGACATGTTTAGGGTATCAATGGTTTTTTCTGCTTTTTCCAGCGTTAACTTTAATGGCCGTAACGCCTTCCGACGCTCAGCCTGCTGCCTCTTTTGCGCTTTTTTAGCTTGGGCCGAGTTAGCAGCAGGGACTGAAGCGTTGGCTGGTACGCTGTTATTGCTCATCAGCAGGCGCTGCTTGATAAGCCAGTCGCTATAGTCTTCAATATCACCGGCAAATTCTGTGACCTTTCCATCATCAACCAACAATAAAACATCCGCCGTATTACGTATCAGGTTTCTGTCGTGAGAGACAATAATTACCGCCCCCGTAAATGACTGAAGAGCCACCGTCAACGCATAGCGCATATCAAGGTCAAGGTGATTTGTTGGCTCATCCAACAGCAATAAATTAGGTTTTTGCCAGGCAATAATGGCTAAAGCCAGCCTGGCCTTTTCTCCCCCTGAAAACCCTTCAATGGTTTCCAGTGCTTTATCACCAATAAAACCAAATCCGCCCAGGAAATGCCGAAGTGTCTGCTCACGGGCATCAGGAGACAAACGCTGCAAGTGCAATAAGGGGCTGGCATGTATATCAAGGCTTTCGAGCTGGTGCTGGGCAAAGTAGCCCGTCTTTAAATGCTCCCCCTGGTGGCGCTCACCAGCAATAAGAGGAAGATCACCCACCAGGCTTTTTATCAATGTTGACTTACCCGCACCGTTCACGCCAAGCAGACCAATACGATTACCCGGCAGGATCGATAGTTTTGCTTTCAATAGTTCCTTACCGCCGTAGCCCAACGATGCCCTGTCCAGCGTTAGCAACGGCGAAGATTGTTTCTCCGCTTCAGGAAAGCTGAACGAAAACGGAGAGTCAGTATGTGCGGGCGCGCTTTCTCCAAGCCGTTCAAGCGCTTTTAAACGGCTTTGTACTTGCTTGGCTTTGGTCGCTTTCGCTCGAAAGCGATCCACAAAGCGTTGCATATGGTCACGTTGCTGCTGCTGCTTTTCATACACAGCTTGCTGCTGTTCTAGTCGCCCTGCCCTCAAGCGCTCAAACGCTGAGTACCCACCCCGATATTTCGTCAGGGCGTTGTGCTCAATATGCAACGTGTGATCGGTAACAGCATCAAGAAAATCCCGGTCATGGGAAATAACAACCAGCGTCCCCTGAAAGCCTTTCAGATAGGATTCAAGCCAGACAATGGCGTCCAGATCCAGGTGGTTAGTTGGCTCATCCAGCAGCAGGATATCAGCCGGACTCATCAAGGTGCGCGCCAGGTTCAGACGCATACGCCATCCCCCGGAAAAGTCACGGGCACTCTTACGTACGTCTTGATGGGCAAACCCCAGACCAACCAGTAATTGTTCAGCTCGCGCTCGCGCCGTATACCCGTCAGCAGACAAATACTGATCGTGAAGTTCAGCGGTTTTTTCGTATTGCTGGCTTGCTTCTGCCTCCGCCAGCGCCTGCTCAATAGTTCTCAGCGGCTCATCACCGTCCAAAACATACTCAATGGCCTCCCGGTCCAGGGCCAGAACTTCCTGAGACATATGGGCAATGCCACGGCCAGCATCAATCGTCAAATCACCGGTATCCGGGTGGAGGTCGTGCGTTAGTAAGGCCAACAGGCTGGATTTCCCTGCTCCATTGGCCCCCACAAGCCCCACATGCTGGCCTGAATGAATAATAACACTGGCGTTTTCCAGCAGGCGCTTGCCCTGCCTGAGTAAACTGATGGTCTGTAATCTAATCATGTCGGCATTATAACGAAACCACTTGTCGAAGGAATGGGTTTTAAAGATGAACTCACAGCAGAGACACTGGGGAAAAGCTGGGGAAAATAGTGCACAGAATAAAAAAGGCACTGGATGATAAGTCCAGTGCCTTTAAGGGGTTAATATTTTACAGGCTTGGCAGCCAGGCTGCTCGTGTGTCTGAAGAACGCTTATTTCTTGCCGGTAGCCGATTTTTTTCTGACGACTTTTTTCTTAGCGGCGGCTTTTCTCACTGGCGCCTTTTTCTTGACAGCTTTTACCCTGGCAGTTGCTTTTTTAGCGGCTGTTTTTTTCTTAACGACTTTTTTCTTAGCCGCGGCTTTTCTTGCAGGTGCTTTTTTCTTAACGACTTTTTTCTTGGCAGTGGCTTTTCTTACAGGAGTTTTTTTCTTAACGACTTTTTTCTTAGCAGTGGCTTTTCTCGCAGGTGCTTTTTTCTTAACGACTTTTTTCTTGGCAGTGGCTTTTCTCGCGGGTGCTTTTTTCTTAACGACTTTTTTCTTGGCAGTGGCTTTTTTTGCCGGCGCCTTCTTTTTTGAAGCAGACTTTCTGGTTACCTTCTTTTTGGCAGTGGTTTTGCTGGTAGCCGCTTTTTTCTTTACCGTTTTCTTCTTCGCTGTCGCCTTCTTCTTGGCAGCAGCTTCAGCTTTTTTTAACTTGCTCTGTGCGGTTTTCAGCTTTTTCTTCGCGGCATCAACGCTTTTCTTTGCCTTTTCAATGTCCTTGATCAGCTTGGCAACTTCTTTTTCGAGCTTTTTAACAGGATCTACCTTCCGGGCTGTTGTTTTTGGCTTTGCTGCCGTTTTCCTTACTGCGCTTTTCTTGGCTGTACTCTTCTTAACTGTACTCTTCTTAGCTGCTGGCATTGGTCGTTCCCTCGTCATTGCCTAGTTGTGTTACACCATTAATCAAAAGCAGTAAAATTCTTCTGCATTTAATAGAAAAATAGAGCGGTTACTCCTTGACTGCAAATTTTTTTTAAAATTTTCTTGATTTTTTCCAGAAATAGTACTCAGCGCCAGGTCACCCAGGCAATATATAGATTGCGATAAAACTCTTAAATAAACTGTAAAAAAAAGGGTTTTTTTGCTTTCTTGCGCAACGAATTTCTTGCTATCTGAACACATTTGCACAAGACTGTTCAGCAGACAAAATGAGCTGTATCCTCAGCTCAGCGAAATCGATGAAAGAGAGTTGAAATGAAACTAAAAGTGCTTGCTGGTATCAGCCTTATTACCTTTTCTCTTCATGCAGCAGCTGAATCTTCCGTAAAAACGCCAGAAGAAAAATTGAGCTACAGTCTTGGCGTGATGATGGCCGATCAGTTACAGCAACAGTTTGAGAAGGTAGATACAAATGCTTTATCACAAGGCATCAAAGACGCTATCGCTGGTAGTAAACTAAAAGTTAGCCGTGAAGAAATGCCGAAACTGATAGAAGCAGCCTATACGAAAAAACAGAAACAGATTCAGGCAGAAAGAAAGGTACAGGCTGAAGCCAACCTGAAAAAAGGGAAAGAATTCCTCGCTGAAAATGCTAAAAAACCCGGTGTAACCACATTAAAAAATGGACTACAGTACAAAGTTATTACTGCAGGCAAGGGTGAAAAACCCACCGATACAGACGAGGTTACTGTCAATTACGAGGGACGATTGATTGATGGCACTGTCTTTGACAGCTCCTATAAGCGAGGTGAACCAACAACCTTCCCCCTCGACCAGGTTATTAAAGGGTGGCAAGAAGCCCTGAAACAGATGCCAAAAGGTTCAACATGGGAAGTTTATATTCCCGCAGACTTGGCCTATGGCCCTGCCGGCGCCCCCGGTGCCGTTGGCCCTAACGAAGTCTTGATCTTCAAAGTTGAGCTGCTCGACATTAAAAAACAGACCAAACAGACCACAAAGCCGAAAACTAAATAGCCAGGAAGCCGTTAATAATTTTTTGTGAAAAGCGAAACCCACGGGAAAACCTGCCTGTTTTTTCGACTTTCTCAGAAGCAGCCTTAAAAGTCTGCCCGTAGCGAGGACTGCGAGAAATGGCGGATAAAAAGTCGCTTTTGTGAGGAGAATAGCGGGACTATTTGACGAACAAAAGCGA
>NZ_JAVLSP010000046.1:0-28846 GCF_031528575.1 Candidatus Sororendozoicomonas aggregata | reverse complement strand
GTTCGTCAAATAGTCCCGCTATTCTCCTCACAAAAGCGACTTTTTATCCTCCATTTCTCGCAGTCCTCGCTACGGGCAGACTTTTAAGACCGCTTCTGAGAATCCTCTTGTTCAGTTCAGCAAAATGGCCTGATAAACTGGATTTTTGCCAACCTCGCCACAGTCGGTTAAGTCCGACAGGCTCCTGATTATTGGGATAATCATATCAGGTTTGCTGTCTTGATGCAGGTAACCTCCCTGCTCCTTGGGGAGACCTCATTGGGTAGCTTCAGCGTTTGCCATAGGAGCCTGTCGGGCTTAAGCTTTCGAGCATGAAATTGCCTTAAGTCCGACAGGCTCCATAGGGGGCTGCGCTAAACGTTTCCCCGTAATGAAGAGCCACTCTGTCTGGTTAAAAAATCAAGAAACGTGGAGAATGCCTGCGCCCCATAGATTGCAGTAAAATTGCGGTCGTCCAGACAGCTATTTTTAAACCAGCAGAGCAGGCATGAAGTACCATAATAAATAATGGAAAATCATGGGCACTTACCATCGGTTCACTCACCACGGAGCGGTAACCGCATGTAACTGAATAAAGTGTCTCAAGTACTACTGTTGGGAAAAGGAAAAAAATCACATGACAGGTATCAAAAGGCTTGCTGACCTTCCCACTCCCCCCACTGATGGGTTGATGGGGCATTTAAAGACGTTTAAAAGCGCGCGAATGCATAAGCAACTGTTGCTGTGGTCTTACGAGTATAATGGACTCTACCGTATCCGACTGGCAAACCGAAAAGCAGTAATAGTAGCACAGCGGTCATTATTGCAGTATGCGTTGAAAAACCGACCCGCCGTATTTCGTCGATACAGTGCCATGGCACGGGTTCTTGACGAACTCAACATTAACGGTATTTTCAGTGCTGAAGGAGAGAACTGGCAGCACCAGCGTGAACTGATTAATAACGCATTTAACGGTGCCAGGCTGCGTTATTTTTTTCCGGCCATAAGTCGTATCACCAATAACCTGGTGGGCAAAGCCAGGGACTTATCCACCGCTGGTGAGTCCATTGATGTTAAAACCCTGTTCGCTGAATATACTCTGGATACCATTTCCAGCCTGGTATTTGCTTACGATATTAATACGCTGAATCAAAAAAATGATCCGCTTCATGGTCATTTATCGGCTATTTTTCCAGGCATTAACGCACGCATATCCTCACCCTTCCCCTTATGGAAGCTGATCAAAAATGAAAAAGACAAAAAGCTGGAGGCTGGCATTACTGCCTTGATAGCCCTGTTAAAGAAAAGTATTGCCAATACCCGAAAAAAAATAACAGACAATCCCATTCTACTGGAGCAACCTGAAAATCTGTTGCAGGCAATGCTGGCTGAGTGTATTAAAAGTAATGAGCACTTTTCTGAAGATGTGGTATTGTCCAATGCTATTACGTTTATGCTGGCCGGGGAGGATACGACGGCAACAACATTGTCCTGGTTAAGCCATTTGCTGTCTGTTCACCCTGACATTCAGGCAGTGGTCAGAAAAGAAATTCAGGCGCTGCCTGATGGCACTTTTCAGCAATGGCCATTACCCCGTATACCCTTGTTAAATGCCTGTATCCATGAATCCATGCGAGTAAAGCCGATCGCGCCGATAATGTATTTGGAAACATGTAAAGATACAACACTCGGGGAGTTGCGCATACCGAAAGGGCAAATGGTTGTGTTGCTCGTTCACGCGTTGGCAAAAGATGAAGACCGCTTCCCTGACGCTAACCAATTTAACCCTTATCGCTGGTTATCTGAAAATAACCCCAGCCGCATCACTGATATGGCACCTTTTGGTGGTGGCGCTCGCGTTTGTCCCGGTCGCTCCCTGGCATTGATAGAAATGAAAATGGCCATGTGTCAGTTGTTGAAACAATTTGAGTTTGAAGCCGTTGACAGTAGTCAGGTGCAGGAAAAATTTGAGTTTGTAGTCATGCCGGATAACTTGCGCATTCGATTGAAAGCGCGAACGCCGTCAGCAGTAACAGCCTGATGACAGATGATGACAGATAAAGTCGCCCTGATTAAAACCGTCAGTTTTGACCCACGGCCCATTTTTCGGGCAGGCATAGTTAAGTGACCTACGGCATAGCCGGGGCGTTACCTAATGATTAATCAGACAGTGGTGTAATACCAACCGCTCTTTCTGTAACTGAATAAAGTGTCTCGAGTACTACTGTTGGGAAAAGGGAAAAATCACATGACAGGTATCAAAAGGCTTGCTGACCTTCCCAATCCCCCCACTGATGGGTTGATGGGGCATTTAAAGACGATTAAAAGCGCGCGAATGCATAAGCAACTGTTGCTGTGGTCTTACGAGTATAATGGACTCTACCGTATCCGACTGGCAAACCGAAAAGCGGTAGTGGTGGCACAGCGATCATTATTGCAGTATGCGTTGAAGAACCGACCCGCCGTATTTCGTCGATACAGTGTCACGGCACGGGTTCTTGACGAACTCAACATTAACGGTATTTTCAGTGCTGAAGGAGAGAACTGGCAGCACCAGCGCGAACTGATTAATAACGCATTTAACGGTGCCAGGCTGCGTTATTTTTTCCCGGCCATAAGTCGTATTACCAATAACCTGGTGAGCAAAGCCAGGGACTTATCCACCGCTGGTGAGTCCATTGATGTTAAAACCCTGTTCGCTGAATATACTCTGGATACTATTTCCAGCCTGGTATTTGCTTACGATATTAATACGCTGAATCAAAAAAATGATCCGCTTCATGGTCATTTATCGGCTATTTTTCCAGGCATTAATGCACGCATATCCTCACTCTTCCCCTTATGGAAGCTGATCAAAAATGAAAAAGACAAAAAGCTGGAGGCTGGCATTACTGCCTTGATAGCCCTGTTAAAGAAAAGTATGGCCAATACCCGAAAAAAAATAACAGACAATCCTATTCTATTGGAGCAACCTGAAAATCTGTTGCAGGCAATGCTGGCTGAGTGTATTAAAAGTAATGAGCACTTTTCTGAAGATGTGGTATTGTCCAATGCTATTACGTTTATGCTGGCTGGGGAGGATACGACGGCAACAGCATTGTCCTGGTTAAGCCATTTGCTGTCTGTTCACCCTGACATTCAGGCAGCGGTCAGAAAAGAAATTCAGGCGCTGCCTGATGGTACTTTTCAGCAATGGCCATTACCCCGTATACCCTTGTTAAATGCCTGTATCCATGAATCCATGCGAGTAAAGCCGATCGCGCCGATAATGTATTTGGAAGCATGTAAAGATACAACACTCGGGGAGTTGCGCATACCGAAAGGGCAAATGGTTGTGTTGCTCATTCACGCGTTGGCAAAAGATGAAGACCGCTTCCCTGACGCTAACCAATTTAACCCTTATCGCTGGTTATCTGAAAATAACCTCAGCCGCGTCACTGATATGGCACCTTTTGGTGGTGGCGCTCGCGTTTGTCCCGGTCGCTCCCTGGCATTGATAGAAATGAAAATGGCCATGTGTCAGTTGTTGAAACAATTTGAGTTTGAAGCCGTTGACAGTAGTCAGGTGCAGGAAAAATTTGAGTGTGTAGTCATGCCGGATAACTTGCGCATTCGATTGAAAGCGCGAACGCCGTCAGCAGTAACAGCCTGATGACAGATGATGACAGATAAGGTCGCCCTGATTAAAACCGTCAGTTTTGACCCACGGCCCATTTTTCGGGCAGGCATAATTACAGCATTTTACGCAAGCCTTCCTATTGTGTGAAACAGGTTCTTTACTCCCTATGCGAGGTGGCGATGATGTTAATAGAACACAGCACGTCAATTCACGGCATTTGACGTATTCAAGGCCACCTTTAGGGCTGGCTTGTCTGCATGGCAGTCATTTGACCTGACCAGAAGGTTCTCCGGCACCACCGCGCCTCGTCAAGTGGTTTCTGCACGTTTTAGCCAGCGTGAGGGTAGTCTGTAGAGTCGTTTTATAAGACTGGCAAGTCCTTTTTTTGTCGCTCTCTCTCCTATCTCTCCTATCTTTCCATCGTGCTGGGGTATAAATAATCCTGGATAGTCGTCTTCATTAAGCCCGTGGCGCACCGCTAACGTCTGAATAAAGTCTTTCTGTGATAGCGGCGGGATACTGGAACTGAACGGCGGAGCCAACATGCGGCGCCCCAGCTCACTGGATGCCTTTATACTGCCCGGGTTTATGCTCCTGCAGCCAGCCGCGCCTTTGGAAAGCACTTGCGCGAAAGAAGCTACATCTTGCTGACGAGCCGCCGGGCTGGTGTCTTCGCGCTGGCGGCACACTAAAAACTGACCCTTAAATAGTTGAGGAAGAGCATACAAAGAAAAGTATCGCCGAAAGCCCAGTTCACCGGCAGGTGTATCACTTTGAATATCCACCGCATAGTCCTCAGTTTTCTGGCAGACAGGCCAGTACGCGGCCAGTCTGTGCATCAGGTCAATCCGGGCGTATTCATGGCGTTCATAACGCGCCTGGCACCCCCCAATGGCAATGAACCAATGACGACGTAGCAGTAAAGCCCCGGAGGCTACGGATAAACAGGTTCCCTTGCCCGTTACTCCCTGAAAAAAGTCCTGCGAAATACCGTTAAATTTTTCAGGAAGCGCCTCAACTGTTTGATCGTAGTATGCTGGTGCCATATAAAGGCATGGGTACAAAGAAAATGCGTGCGCTCCCTCTTTACCCAGTAGTGAAAGATGTTTCGGTAGTGCGGCAATCAACGACGGTGCCAGCAGTGTATCAGGGGGAAGCAAGAGTATATATTTGCCTGTTGCTTTGCTGACAGCCTGGTTGATCAAGGCGCCGGGTTGCCCATGATGCTTGCCAGAGTCATGGTGATAATAACATCCCGTAAGATCCCGGCAAGGACGATCATGCCTTGCTAATGCCTGCTCAGAACTGTCGTAAAGAATAATCTCTGTATCGCGCGAACTGGAAAGACCCGTTATTAGCTGATCAAGCTGTTTCAGGCTATCGGGGTGTTTTTGATCGTGGCTTATGGTAATGATGATCGAAAGCAGCGACATTCTGGTATTCCTTTTCAATACATTTTACTGTTTGACAGGTCAAGGGCTGTTTTGACCTGAATTCAGCCGTTGAATGCTGTTTACTCCTTGGGGAACTCAGCTGCCAGCAAATTAAAAACGGTCAACTACCGAGCTCAGGTTTAAGACTTCAGCGTTGCTTCTCGCACCTGAGGTTAGCCAGAAAACGTATGTAGCGCCTGCACTGCTTTTTGCCAAGACCCACCTAATGCTTCGGGAGTGACCCGAACCATTTCATCAATGACCGCATCGATTCGCTGACGGTCAGCAACGGAGGGTTTTTGCAGAACATAATTGACCACATCTTCGCTGTTGCCAGGGCGACCTATGCCAATACGAAGACGCTGGAAGTCTTTGCGGTTTGCCTGCGCGGCAATGATGTCACGCAACCCGTTGTGGCCGCCATGACCACCGCCTTGTTTGAAACGCCCAATACCCGGGGGAAGATCCAGTTCATCATGGGCAACGAGAATTGCCTGGGGGGGGATTTTGAAAAAGGCGCTGATAGCACTGACAGATTGACCGCTTCGGTTCATAAAGGTCTTGGGGGTAAGCAGGCGAACCTCCTGCCCATTGACAATAATACGCGCGGTTTCCCCAAAAAACTTTTTTTCCGGGGTCAAGCTGGCACCGTGGGCGCGGGCCAGCCGCTCAACATACCAGAAGCCGGCGTTATGGCGAGTATTGTCGTACCGTGAGCCGGGATTGCCAAGCCCGACAATGAGCTGGATGGAATGCCCCTGAGCGCCTTTCGTCATATTGTTGTACCCTACACGCTGTTGAATGATAGAAAGTAAGCAAATCCTACCAAATACCGCAAGGTACAGTACACGCCGACCAGGTAACTTAGCCCGGATATTTCATAAACTGCCCTTAGAGCCGCAAGGAGCAAGCAAGGCCAGGAGCATGTTTATGAAACATCCGGGTTAGAACCAGTCTTACTCTTCGCCAGCTTCTTCAGTAGCGGCTTCGCCACTTTCTTCGTCACCTTTGGTCGCGCGTGTCGCTTGAACACTGGCAACGTCCAGGTCATGGCCTTCGCCTTGCAGCATAGCGACAAACTCAACGCCTTCAGGCACGGTCAGGTCGCTCAGGTGGATATGGTTACCAAGTTCAACCCCAGCCATGTCTACTTCAATGAACTCAGGCAGATTTGCTGGCAAGCAGCGAATTTCCACTTCCACACGTGAGTGAGTGATCGCGCCGCCCTGATCCTTAACACCCACACAGATGTCTTCATTCAGGAAGCGCAGAGGTACATGAGTAGTCAGCGCATGATCAGCATCTACGCGCAGGAAATCCAGATGCATAGCGATTTCTTTAGCGGGGTGACGCTGAACGTCTTTCAAGATAGCCTGTTGTTTTTTGCCTTCTACCTCAATGGTCAAAATCTGAGAGTAAAAGCTGTCTGTTTGCAGCATTTTACGGATGGCCTTGCCTGCTAGGGTGATTTGCGCGGGAGACTGTTCACCGCCATAAATGATGGCAGGCACGAGATCAGCACGGCGCAGGCGGCGGCTCGCACCTTTCCCTACATCTTTACGTGCTTCTGCGGTCAGGGTAATTGCTTCAGACATAGTGTTTTCTCCGGTGTAACGCTGAAACCCAGCCAGGAGCTTGTCGGACTTAAGACAATTTCGGCCTAAAATCCAGAAAGCGCGAGAAAGCGCGGCCAGAATTTCCGATCAATTTGCTTAAATAGGTCAACTATTCGCGCAAATTGATCGAAAATTCTAACTCGTCCTACTGAATTTTATGCTCGAAAGCATAAGTCCGACAGGCTCCTGGGAAAGCGGTTCCAATTAACCATCAACTTCTTGCGACCAGAAGTGATAGCAACATTCAAAAGTTCGCCATTTTATCGTAATAAGAGAGAAATGCAATTGAATAACACCGTTCGTAAGGCTTGCCCGGGCAGGCTTGATTTTTCGTCCATTTACCCCATATAAGTCCTACTTTACTTAAGCTGTGACCTGATATGCGCTTCCTTTTTTTACTGTTTATTCTGTTACCCATAATGGAAATTATGGTGTTCATTAAGGTCGGTGGACTCATTGGCGCCCTCAATACCGTGGCTCTGATCGTGCTCAGCAGCCTGCTCGGCATGGCACTCATTCGTCGCCAGGGCTTGCGAACGATGGTAAATGTCAGGGCGCAAATGGCCCAGAGGAAACAGCCTGCACAGGGAATGCTTGAGGGCTGTTTAATCGCCTTGGGGGGAGCGCTGCTGATAGTACCCGGTTTTATTACCGATACTGCCGGTTTGTTTTTGCAACTCCCCTTTGTCAGGCAACTCATTATCCGCGAAATGCTGAGCTTAAGCCGCTGGGAGGTGCGAGAAACCCATATATATGAAGGGGAGTTCCGACAGGAAAGCGCGCCGGGCACACCCGGTCGCACCCTTGAAGGCGAAGTTATTGAAAACGCTACGCCCGGTGATGAAAGAAAAACAAAAAAAAATTAATACGCCCCTTGAAATCGAATAAGTCGAACCCTACTAAGTGAAACATCCTATTCGCACTTCAGTGATTAAGCGTTATAGGTTGGTCACTAGAGGTGATAATACCGAATCCATCTGCCGGGCATGCCTTGCGGATAAACGGGAGACCTTCAGGGGATACAGACATTGTCTGCCATCACTGGGTTTCCGGATTGTTAGCTTAACTTAATTGAGTGCTGAGTTTTCAGCGCATCACCAAACTGTTGGAGAGATAATCGATGAAAATCCGTCCGTTGCGTGATCGCGTGGTCGTTCGTCGTGAAGAAGAAGAAACTACTACTTCCGGTGGTATCGTGCTGCCCGGTTCTGCTACCGAGAAGCCAAACCAAGGCGTCATCGTTGCTGTGGGTGACGGCGCTTATCTGGATAACGGCGAGAAACGCCCCCTGGGTGTTGGTGTAGGTGATAAAGTGATCTTTGGTAAATACGCCGATTCCAACACCGTAAAGGTTGACGGCGAAGAGCTGATCATTCTGTCTGAAGTCGACATCTACGCAGTTCTGGAATCCTGAGTCGATTTCTGTGCGTGATAATCATTGGTTAACTATCTAAAGGATCACATACCATGGCAGCTAAACAAGTACAATTCGGCGACTCTGCCCGCAAACAAATGCTTGAAGGCGTGAACGTTCTGGCTGATGCCGTTAAAGCTACGCTCGGGCCTAAAGGCCGCAACGTTCTGCTGGAAAAGTCCTTCGGCGCGCCAACTATTACTAAAGACGGCGTATCCGTAGCAAAAGAAATTGAACTGAAAGACAAGTTCCAGAACATGGGCGCTCAGCTGGTTAAGGAAGTCGCTTCCCAGGCCAATGACCAGGCAGGTGACGGTACCACTACGGCTACTGTCCTGGCTCAGTCCATCGTTAACGAAGGTCTGAAGTACGTTGCTTCTGGCATGAACCCCATGGATCTCAAGCGTGGTATCGACAAGGCCGTTACCGTTGTTGTTGAACAACTGAAAGCCATGGCGACACCCTGTACCGACACCAAGTCTATCGCTCAGGTAGGCACCATCTCTGCCAATGCTGACGAGCTGGTGGGTGAAATTATTGCCAAGGCTATGGACAAAGTTGGCAACGAAGGTGTTATCACGGTTGAAGAAGGTTCCGGTCTGGAAAACGAGCTGGACGTCGTTGAAGGTATGCAGTTCGACCGTGGCTACCTGTCACCTTACTTCATCAACAATCAAGACAGCATGTCTGCTGAGCTGGAAGATCCTTTTGTCTTGTTGGTTGACAAAAAAATCTCCAACATCCGTGACCTGCTGCCCGTGCTGGAGTCTGTAGCAAAAGCCAGCAAGCCCCTGCTGATTATCGCTGAAGATGTTGAAGGTGAAGCGCTGGCTACTCTGGTCGTGAATAACATGCGAGGCATTGTTAAGGTAGCCGCCGTTAAGGCTCCTGGCTTCGGTGACCGTCGCAAGGCCATGATGCAGGACATTGCTATCTTGACAGGGGGCACTGTTATCTCCGAGGAAGTTGGCCTGTCTCTGGAAGGTGCCAGCATCGAAGACCTCGGTTCTGCCAAGCGCATCGTACTGACCAAAGACGACACGACTATCGTTGACGGTGCTGGTAACGAAGGCGAAATTGCCGGCCGTGTTGAGCAGATCCGTGCCGAAATTGAAAGCTCTTCTTCCGACTACGACAAAGAAAAACTGCAAGAGCGCGTAGCCAAGCTCTCTGATGGTGTTGCGGTCATCAAAGTAGGTGCTGGCAGCGAAGTCGAAATGAAAGAGAAGAAAGCCCGCGTTGAAGACGCTCTGCACGCTACCCGTGCTGCCGTGGAAGAAGGCGTGGTTGCCGGTGGTGGCGTTGCCCTGATTCGCGCGCTTTCTACTGCCAACGTGGAAACAAGTAACCCGGACCAGAAGGCCGGTGTTGAATTGATTCTGCGTGCTCTGGAAAGCCCAATGCGCCAGATTGCCACCAACTCTGGTGATGAAGCCTCTGTTGTTGTTGACAAAGTGAAGTCTGGCGAAGGCAACTTTGGCTACAATGCCGCCACGGGCGAGTTTGGTGACTTGATCGATATGGGTATTCTGGACCCAGCCAAGGTAACACGTGCGGCACTGCAAGCGGCAGCCTCTGTTGCTGGTCTGATGATCACCACTGAAGCGATGGTAGCCGATGAACCCGAAGACAAGGCCGCTGCTGCTGGTGCCCCTGACATGGGCGGCATGGGCGGTATGGGCGGCATGGGTGGTATGGGCGGCATGATGTAGGAGCGCATGCCTCCAGAAGCCTTTGTAAATCAACACCTTGCAAAGCAAAGTAGGAAGTGATGCAGGAAGAAACGCAGGAAGATTGTAGGAAGGTTTTTCTTCTTCTTTTCTCCTGAATCACTCCTCATTATACAACCAAAGAGACCGCTGATTTTTGATCGGCGGTTTTTTTTTCAGACGTGATATAGTGTTCTTCGCTCATCCTCAGGGTGAGCAGTTGAACGCCGTTTTCCCATTGCAAACAGGCTTGTTTCAATCTAAAGTCGGTCAACTACTCAATTTAAGTTCATAATAACTATTATCAAGGGAAATCAGCCCATGGCTTAACTTGGGGTATTTCATTATGCCTTTTAAACTAGAATCAGGGGATGTTCTTTTTAAAATGAAAAGTGAACGTCCAAACATGATACCCAAACTGATAAGTTTATATTCACCCCTCCCTTTGTGGCTTCATTATCCTGGAAAAAGGGACTTAACCAAGTCATTGTATGATATAGACCCCTGCGATCTAACGCATGTTGCCTTTAGCATGGGTTCAAGTGGCTTGGTGGAATATGATGAATCAGTAGGGTTATCAGCTATTGCCGGATTTAACGGGTCCGGGCTGGTGTGTACAGATCAACCTGATTCAACAACCCATGGCGAAAAAAAATATGTCGTATTAAGGCCTATAAATAAAAATCTGTCAGAAAAGGCTTATAGGAAAACGTTATCTATTGTTTCCTGCTGGGATACGTTAAAAACCACATCCTATGGTATAAGAAAGGTTATAAATACCGCTATATTTCATGTCAGAGGCGCTAGTGTTGATGAAAAATTTATAGAAGAAACCCAGTCGAAGTTACTGGATCAATTTGACAGTAGAGTCAGAACAAACAGAGCTAATTTTTTCTGTTCTGAATATATTGCTTTTGTTTATCTCTGGGCCGCATTAGAACTTTATAATAACAAATGTTTCGGTCACCCATCGAGTGTTTTTGGAACATTGAAAGTCCGACTGACTCCCGCTGAACTTTTTACACGAATGTTGCATCATGGTCAATTTACTAAAATAGGCTATTATGAGTTTTAGTCAGTTATCTTTCATATTTAACAGTAGATATTTCTAGCAATCACACTTTTTAATGCTTTAATTTCATAGCCCCTAACGTTAAACACAATCCCTCACCCAAAGGCTCCCGGGAAGTTGACGTTCAGTTTGTCGCCCACCATGCAAATGTTGACGCCCCCCTGTCATAACCCGGCCTTTTGTGTTGGTGATACACTGCTCTTTCATCAGGCCCCCATCCCACGATGCATCCCCGTAGGTTTTTTTGCGCGTTGGTTTTCATGATGGGGAAAACGCTGCTCAACGGCTGAACTCAGCATAACTGTGCCAGCTATGATAACAGTTGGCATAGGTTGAGCGCACTTTAACGACAAACTTTTATTAAAAACCCTCCTTTGCTGGAGGACTAAATGTTATATAATCTACCAGCCTGCATTCGCCTACAGTGCCGGTTTCTTTATCACTAAAGGAAATGATTAAGTGTTCTGCCCGTTTTACTCGTGTAAAGTGATCGAGATGAAAGAAAAGCCAATAGCAAATCCCATCCTCTTTGATAAAAAACAAATAAGCAACCATTAAACGTTTGTTTGTATGTAAATACAGTGAATATATAGCGTTACCACAATACCCGATTGCAGCTCTGGTGAAGTAGTCACTTTCATCATGATTATCTATAAACTCTATTGGCAAACTATTAAATGGCTGTCCACCGGGAGCATTTAAAACAATTTTTTTCAAAGACGATAATTTTTTATCAATACTAAAGTAGTCAGGCTGGGAAAAGGCAAAGGATGATAAAAGGTATAGAGTAAACACCCAGTAAAACTTAACCAAATCCCTTAACTCCAAAATAATTTATTTATTCTTTGCCTGTCACAAATCAAATGGTAAAACGCTACGAAAGCCAATGTCTCATCAGACAGCTGGGTGTCGGTAGCCGGATGGTTGGAACGGACATTCGGTCTACCAACGTCAACAATCTGTTTCAGGACGCCTCAAGAATAGACCGGACTAGAAGAAATGTCTCATTAAGAAAAGCATTTATTTTGACTTTGACCGAAGCGCCTTGCAACTTTTGAACGTTTCAGCGATCAAAAAGGCCAGCTCCAGGGACTGGTCAGCATTAAGCCGGGGATCACAGTGGGTCTGATAACGGTTGCCAAGGGTCTCTTCCGTGACTTCCCGCGCGCCACCGATACACTCAGTCACATCTTGCCCGGTCATCTCGAAATGAACGCCACCCGCATAAGTCCCCTCAGCCTGATGGATCTCAAAGAAAGACTTAACCTCTTGCAAGACACGGGTGACTTGACGGGTTTTATAGCCAGAGCGTGCCTTGAAAGTATTACCGTGCATGGGGTCACAACTCCACAATACATGACGCCCTTCACGCTCAACCGCACGAATCAGTGGGGGCAAACCCTCCACAACCTTATCAGCCCCCATACGAATAATCACATTCACCTTGCCAGCGGTATTGTCCGGGTTGACAATATCAATCAACTCAATCAGCTCCTCTGGTAACAGGCTCGGTCCGGCTTTGAGTCCAATGGGGTTTTCAACGCCTCTGACAAACTCGATATGGGCGCCATCAACCTGACGGGTTCGGTCACCAACCCAGAGCATATGACCCGATAAATCATACCATTTACCCGTTACGCTATCCTGGTGGGTCAAAGCCTGCTCATAAGGTAGCAGAAGTGCTTCGTGGGACGTGTAAAATACCGTCTCGCCCAGCTCTTTGGTATGACTGGCAGAGATACCACAGGCTTTCATAAAGGCCAGGGTTTCATCAATGCGATTTGCCAGGTGCCCATACCGTTCCGCCTGTGGACTGTTAGACACAAAGTCCAGGTTCCACTCATGCACTTGCTCCAGTGAAGCAAGCCCCCCCTGGGCAAAAGCCCGTAACAAGTTCAGCGTAGATGATGACTGGTGGTATGCCCTGATCATGCGCTCAGGATCGGGCATACGTGATGCCTCTGTAAAGGCAGCGCCATTGATAATATCACCGCGGTAAATAGGCAACTCCAGACCGTTGTGAGTCTCAACGCCCGATGAGCGAGGTTTGGCGAACTGACCCGCCATGCGACCAACTTTGATCACCGGCACGCTGGCCGCAAATGTCATTACAACAGCCATTTGCATCATCACTTTAAACGTGTCACGAATAGTGTCTTCACTAAATTCCCGAAAACTCTCAGCACAATCTCCGCCCTGAAGCAAAAACGCATTACCGGCGGTAGCCTCAGCAAACTGCTGACGCAAGGCATTCACCTCGCCGGTAAAAACCAGCGGTGGCATTTTGGCTATTGCTTGCTCCACATGGGCAAGGTGTTCGGCATTGGGGTATTCTGGTAGCTGAAGGGCAGGTTTGCTTCTCCAGCTGTCCACATGCCATGATTTCATGGATTCCTCTCAAGACAGTGCTTTTTAACGATGTGGCAGCAGTAACAGGCTAGAAGCCTGACCGAGAATAGATTGCCCCACTGCGGTTGCGATAAATTGGTCTAAAAATTCCTGCTTCTTCGTCAAATAGCCCCACTATTATCCTCAGAAGCAGAAATTTTTATCCTCAATTTCTCGTAATCCTCGCTACGGGCGCTATTCTCGGTCAGGCTCCTAGAGCTATACCTGTAACACCTATTCCTGTGACCCTTTCTCTCCAGGGGGAAATTCAAAATCACCCGTTTTGTCCACTACCGCGCAAGTTTACAAGCGTCGTTCATAACTTGTCCGGGGCTGCTGAAAATACTCCATTTCGGCAGTGGCAGTGAAAGATAGCAGCGTTGCTTCTGTCACGGTTAATGGGTACCTTTTGTCATCCCGTCCTACCGTGGTGCTATCGGGCGATTGACATCTGTCACCCATTCGCTCCATGACCCAGGATAAAGAACACCCGTACCCAGCCCCGCGTATTCCATTGCTAACAAATTATGGCAGGCCGTGACACCCGATCCACAATAGAAAACAGCGCGGTCATCACCCCGCAGCAAAGGCTCCAGTGTTTCTTTCAGCACTGGCGGAGGAAGAAAACGCCCCTGTTGATCCATGTTGTCAGTAAATGGGTGGCAGAGCGCACCGGGAATATGGCCGGCCCTTGGGTCAATGGGTTCCACCTGACCGTTAAAACGCTCCACAGCCCGCGCGTCAATAAGCGTCATTGCCGCATCTGCTGCCAATGAACGGGTAATCGTGTCTGCGCTTATCACTGGCATATGGCCACCTTCGCTCTCAAATGTGGTTGGGGTGATGACCGGCAGCTCCGCTGAAACAGGCCGGTCCTCTGCCAGCCACCCCTTTAACCCTGTGTGCAACACACAAACCCGTGTCAGCCCCATCCAGCGAAGTAACCACCAGGCACGGGCGGCCATGGCATGGCTACCCTCGTCATAGACAACCACCTGCGTAGTTTCATCAATACCCCATGATTGTAGCTTTTTTGAGAAGTGAAAAGCCTCCGGTAACGGGTGACGTCCCGTTTTTCCGACAATGACCGGGCCAGATAAATCCTGTTCAAGATCAACGTATAGCGCCCCTGGAATATGCGCCTCATTGTAGAGACTTCGCCCCTGGCTGGCATCAGCCAGACTAAAGCGCGCATCCAGCACACGCGCGCGCGTATCACCAGGCAATGTCGCCAACACTTCAGGCTCAACCAGTAAAGACATGGAAAACTCACTCCCCACCAACATACCCCCAACCTGTTATTGTTGTCTTTTATCGTCCGGTTCAGAAAGCGAGTGAATGTCCTTCACCTCATCATTCACAATGACCTTATCCGATAAAATATCATTGATATTATCTGCGCCGTCACTACCGTGCTCAATAACAATGCGTGTCACATTATCACCCAACAGGTTATCACCGTCCGCCGATGTGTTTTCTGCAGGTACATTTTCAGCAGGTACATTTTCAGCCATGGTTTTTTTCTCAATCATTACATCGGGCTTTACCATCACTTCCTTTTTTTCCCGGGGAGACCACAGAAAAAGAGCCGCAAGGATAGCCGAAATACCCGCCATCAAGGCAACCAGAGCAAAGATTTTATGACGCGTCATAGCAAAACAACCAATCCCCGGTAAACGAGTGAGACTAGCCTACCATGGGGAGGCATATTCTCGTAGTTTTTTTATTATCCAATACTGTAGACAGTTCTTGATAGTTCTGGACAGCCTTGTGCCCTTGTGCCTGCTTGTGCCTGATTTTTTCAAGGCTTGCTGTTCAGGTTTTTGCTGTCCGGCAACTTTATCCAGCAACACCCGGCAACACCGGGCAAGGGAGTGAGCATTTTATCGTTCAACTTCCGATACTCGGGAATGTAGGTTAAATTTAAAGACGTGCTCTTAATTAGCCATCAGCACCTGTGCGGCGAAATCGATAAAAGTCTCACGGGAGCGCTCCTGACCATAAGCCCAACTATACAGACAAAAGCTAATATTGAATGATGAATGAAGCAGGAAAGAGACAGACCCCGCCTTATCTGAGCTGTATTGTGCCAGTGTTTAACGAAGGTGAAGTCATTACTTCATTTATCCCCGCACTGGTCAACCAACTAAAGGCCGTTACCGATTGCTTTGAAGTTATCGTCGTCGATGATGGCAGCACAGACAATACCCTTGCCAGGGTAATGCCCTTTTGTGAAAACTTACCGGTCAAACTGATCGGTCTGTCGAGAAACTTCGGCAAAGAAGCCGCCTTAACCGCTGGTATCGATGCTTGTGAAGGCGAGGCAGTGCTGTTAATTGATGCTGATTTTCAGCACCCCTTAGCCATGATTCCTGTCTTTTTGGATTACTGGCAACAAGGCTATGACATGGTTTACGGTGTGCGTAAAGATCGTAAGGGGGAGTCTTTTCTCAAGAAAAAAGGCGCTGACTCCTTCTATCGCATTATGGGCTATGGCACAGGGGTCAATGTTCCTGCTAATGCCGGCGACTTTCGCTTGATGAGTCGCAATGTCGTCAATGCCTTAAAAGCGCTGCCAGAGCGTGGGCGTTTTATGAAGGGTATTTATGCCTGGGTCGGCTTTAACAGTATCGGTGTTCCCTTTGACGTGCAAGAAAGACGCGCGGGACAAACGGGCTGGAGTTACCGTAAACTCACCAGTCTGGCGCTTTCTGGTATTACCTCGTTTACTACCGTGCCCCTTCGTGTCGTGGGGATACTCGGGCTAACTATTTCAGTGGTGTCTGTGCTTTATGCTTTTTTTATTATCTTTACCACATTGTTCCTTGGCACTGACGAGGCCGGCTGGCCCAGTATCGTCACCGCCATAACTTTTATCGGTGGCGTTCAGCTACTGTCCCTTGGAGTCCTCGGTGAGTACATTGCCGGGATTTTTAACGAAGTGAAACAACGACCAACCTACCTGGTTGACAAACGGTTCGGGTTTGAAAAAGAACACAATGATATACCGGCTCATTAATAGTCAGCTAACAAAGTTTATTGTTGTCGGCTCACTGGCGGCAGGGGTTCATCTCAGTGTTTTACATGCTGTGGTCGCCCTGCTGACTATCAATCCGCTAGTGGCTAATGCCGTCGCATTTTGTGCTGCCTTTATTGTCAGTTACACAGGCCAGAGTTTATGGACCTTCAATCATAAACAGCACGACCACAAAGGAACGTTATGGCGTTTTTTGCTGACGCAGCTGCTTTGCGGTTTTGTCCTTAACCAGGGCTTGTATACCCTGTTACTTACCCAGACTGGCCTCAATTATATGATTGCCAGCGTTGTTGTGCTCATCACTGTCCCCGTCGCCACCTTCACCGTCAGCAAATACTGGGCGTTTAAATGAAACGAATGACCCTTTGCGCCGATGACTATGCCATGACACCCGGTGTTTCCCGGGCTATTGTTGCCCTCGCTGAGGGCGAGCGTATCCATGCGACCAGTTGCATGGTGACCACTGAATACTGGCAAGATTCATGGTCTTTGCTCAAGCCTCACCTGGGCAGTATCGATAGGGGGCTTCATCTGAATTTTACCGAAGGCAAAGGATTAAGCCCGGCTTTCAGGCAGGGCTTTCCCGGTTTGTCTACAGTGCTCATCAAAAGTCATTTACGGCAACTGAACAGCCAGGACGTGTTGCAGGAAGTGCGGGCACAAATAAATGCATTTATCACGGTAACAGGCTGTGCACCTGACTTTATTGATGGTCACCAGCATGTCCATCACCTGCCCCAGATAAGACAGGCACTGCTTCAGGCAATGAAAGAGGCGGTGCCGCCCTCATGCTGGGTAAGGAGTGTCACACCCCTGGTCTGTCCCAACCCATCCCTGAAAAGCCGGGTGATTGAATACAGTGGCGCAAAAGCTTTACGGGCCGCGCTCAAACAGGCAGCCTATCCCACCAACAGTGGTTTTGCGGGTATTTATTCCCTGTCGCCGGAAGAAGCGTTCAGACCGTTGATGCAAACGTGGTTGAATGATTTACCCGATAAAGGGTTAATTATGTGCCACCCCGGTCTTATTGATCATAATGAAGCCGACGTTGACCATGGCAAGGCGCGACAGATTGAATACGACTATTTGATTGGCGAACATTTTCTAACAGACTGCGACAATGCCGGCGCGCAACGTTGCCGGCTTAGCTCGCTGTTGTTCGACTTTGAACAACAGCGGTGATGGGTTAAGCGCCTTCGGAAAAGGGGCTTTTAAGCGCTTTACTCTTTGTAATCAGGGCTGGCAGGGAATTCTGATTCGTCTAACAGCAATGTTTCACTGATTTTCGGATCATCTACCGAGCCTTTGTTGGGGAGTTCAATTTTCTTACCATCACTCTCAGCAAAGCTCAGCATGCCCTCGATAATGCTGTTATGCACGTCTGTATCATTGGGTAGCAAATAACCCTTTTTGCCCTTATCCGATAAATCAATGGCCACTGCTGATGACATATGAGTACCGAACCCATAGCGTGCCGCACCCCTGACAGTCCCGGAAAAGACGCAGGTTTCACCATCATCTGTCGTGGCAAGATCACAGGAAAGAATATCCAGTCCCATGGTACGAATTAATGGATCTGTCCCGGATAAGGGCATCTCATGGACTTGATTAACAATGATGAAATCACCGGGGTTCCAGGGTTTTATCCCTGCTAAAGCTTTCACGATATCAGCTTCATTGTATGTGTTAGAGCCATCCCCAACGCTTTCAACCAGAAACAACGGTTCGTCCTGATTTTCGTCGTTCCTGAAAACGGTTGATAAGGTCATTGGGTCGCCGGCGTCAACCACGCTTTGAGCATCAATCTGTGCTCTGGGCTTGAAATCCAGCCACGCTTGATGTTCAAAATCACTGAAGCTGGTCAGTTTCTCTTCACTGTCGGCACCTACCAAGACCTCAAAGGCCGCGGCCAATGCTTCGGCGTTGGCCCTTACCTGATCATCTTCAATGCCAGGGATGTTAGCCAGGTCTTCCTCAGTCAGGGACCGGTAGCGAGCATCAAACGCATCCAAAATGGCGACTTTTCTATCGCTGGTGGTATCTTCGGTGGGGTTGTAGCTGCCAAGCAGTCGCGCCATCTCCAGCCTGAACATCCCGGTATCAAGGAGGTCAGTTTCAATTTGACCTGCTAATGCGGGCGACTGAAGAATGATGGAGGCCAAACCGCCACCGGGCACAAACATGCTGGTGGTTTTCAGGTCAAGTTTGTCCGCGCTGGAAGGATGTCTGTTCTGGGTATCTCTGAGTAATGCCGAGATGGATGTGGTAGCAATGCCGCCCAGGGACAGGCCCGCCATGTGCACATTATCGGTGTCAAGCAGAGGCGTGGCGCTGTTATTAATGGTATCCACAACACCGTTGCTAATGGCATAACGCACGCCCAGGTAGTCCAACATAACCTGCGTCAGAAAACTCCGGGTAGTGAGAAGGTTATCTGACATCACAAAGTCGGTCCGCCGGGTGCCTGCATCAAGGTCACTGATACCATCGCCATTGATATCCACCGCGCGGTCGCCATGGACGGGCTGATCAATGGCAACCATGGCATATCCCTGCTCTGCCAGGTCACTGGCAATGGTTGTTATTTCATCTTTCGAACTGCCGTAACCGTGGGCATACATGAAAGTTTTGTAGGGAGGTTGAAACTTATTCGAGTCAGGCACAGAGATTGCCACCTTGATGGGGTTCTCTGAAGGCTCTGCAAAAACCTTGATATCTGCCGCGGTTTCGCCAGTCAAAGGTTTTCCGTGGCTGTCCTGCCAGTAGCTGAATGCTGCCTGACAGTATTTTTCCGGGGCAATGCGAAAATCATTCATATTATCAGGCAGGGTTACGCCAGGCGCTGGGTTACCTTGTTCATCCACAAGGTTTGGGTGGAAACTGCAGTTAATGCCTAGCTCCGGTGTATCAAGATAGTTGGGCAGGTTGATCTCTGCGGTGTATAGCGTGTAGTTTTTGGGTTCTTCCGGGGGGGTATCCAAGGGAGGAACAGTGGCGCCATGGGCTTTCAAGGCATTATGGATAGCATCGGACACCAAAGCGTTCGTCTGGAAAGGCTTGTTATAGGCAGTATCTGCTGCCTGGATGTTAGTAATTTCTGTGCTTTGAGCATACTCATTGAGGAATTTGTCAACCACCGGGCGGAGAATATCCAGGGTACTGGTCACGGTAAAGTCGGCACCGTAGACAATCGTGCTGCCTTCAATACCGGCTGCTTCCAGGTCACTGATCACCCGCTTCAGGTTTTGGCTGTGCTCGCTGTTATTCGATGTATTCAAAAGCTGAGAGTAAGACGAGGATGCTGTCAGTGGTTCTCCGTTAGTGTCGGCAATGCCGGCTGTCAATGCGAACAGATAGCGAGTACCACCGTCATAAGGGTGAAGGGGTTCAATATTGATAGAACCACTGTCACTGACAATGGCGCGAAAGTCTTCGCCATAGGTGAGAGCCTCAAATGCATTGCCTCCGTCCACTGAGCGGAAGAGTTTTACCGTATCCCCTGTCAGGGTTGCCGGATCAACTTCCGCACCCCCTTCAAGATTAATGATCATGGGGGTGGAAGCGCCCCAGCCATCCTGACTGCCGTAGTAGTTCCAGTAGGCATTGGGGGACTCGCTCAGGTCACCATTATCAATGCTCTGCGCCCACTGACTTTCACCAAAGACCGCCAGTGTGCCGTCTTGATCAAACCCGTTGATATTATTCGGGTAGGGTACATTGCCGTTGGCAACATCAAAAATAATCACAGGGCCGTTGGACGGTGGTGGTGTGGTTTCTGTGGTTGCGTCATCATTACTGTCACTGCTACAACCGGCCAAAAAAACAAGGGGAAGCGCAATGGTAATGGCCCTTGCCAGTTTATTATGTTTAATCAATTCCATGAGTTCCTAATCTGTCTTTTGGTGCGTAATTAAATATCCACTGTCTTTTACTATTCATCTGGTACGTTGATGGATGGTAATTTTCAGCGATTATTATTTTCCGCCGTATTGCTATACAGGTGTTATCAGGCAGGAGTATTTTAAAAGGGCAATTTGGAAGAGCAACAGGCAAACAGGCTTTTTTCCACAAGATAATCAATATATTGATAGAAATCACTAAAATGATTTTATTGTGGTAAAGTTTTTTTTAGGCATACTTTTTCTTTGTCAGCGCAGTTCCAGAAAAAGTATAAATCAGTATCCGTTTGTTTTTGTTTGTTAAATTAAGTAATCAAGCAATGGGTCAAGGAGACATAACAGGACAGAAACAGGCAGATATTTTTGATGAATTTGGTAAATTGCCGTATTTCAAGCCCTGTTAAACGTGTGATGATTTCACCCACAGGCTGTCGTTTTGATCAAGCACATGTTAATGATTGCGTAATTGCCCGCATTTTATACTGCCATCGTCGTTAATTGAAGCGCAAGCAAAGCATAAAGACCTGCCACCACATCATCAACCATAATGCCAAGGCCACCACCGATGCGGGCGTCTAACCAACCGATAGGCCAGGGCTTCCAGATATCAAAAATCCGAAACAGCACAAACCCGTACAGTACCCACAGAATACCCGCGGGGGCAGCAATCATGGTAATCCAGTAACCACAGAACTCATCCCAGACAATACCGGGATGGTCGTGTACGCCTAAATCTTTGGACGTTTTATCACACAGCCAGATGCCCACCACACTGGCAATGGCAATGACTAACACATACAGGGGTAACGAAAAGTACTGTAGCAGCAAATAGAACGGAATCGCTGCCATAGTGCCGTAGGTGCCAGGACATTTAGGCAACAATCCACTCCCAAGGCCAAAAGCCAGAAAGTGAACAGGGTTTTTCCAGACGTTGGGTTTTACCATCATAGGGGCCATCATAGGGGCAAGTGCAGGCCAAATTTTTATGGGTATATTATTTTGACGGTTTCCCGGTTAAATAGCAAAACTACCCTTTACTCAGAAGTGGGTGTAGGACGCTGTTGAAATCTTGAGGCCAGAGCAGGCATCCCAAATGCCCGGAACACGGGTAATTTCACCAATGCAAGTGACCGGGCAGCCTGTCCGGGCAGGCACGTTGACCAATGGCCGGTCTGGCCAGGTGAAACAAAGTTCATAGTCATCTCCGCCCCCCATCGCCAGTTGCGTTGCCTTTTTCTGACCACAAATGGCAATGAGCGCTGAGGAGCAAGGTACCGCTTCAGGGTTAAGGCGGGCGCCCACGCCACTGGCCGTTAGAATATGACCAAGATCACCCAGTAGCCCGTCGGAAATATCCAGCGCTGCCGTTGCGCCGTTGTCCCGCAGCCATTGCCCAAGGGCCAGCCTTGGCATGGGGGTGTAATATTTTCTCAGCAGTGAACGAACATGGTCGTTTTTTACGGTTTCAGGCTTATCACCTTTCAAAACAAAATCTAACGCACCGGCGCCATCGCCAAGGTGACCGCTGACATGAATCTTATCCCCCACCTGCGCGCCAGAGCGTTTGAGTGCTTTACCCACGGGTACTAACCCCTGAACGTGAAGAGAAAGTGTCAGGGGGCCTTTGGTGGTGTCGCCACCGACCAGTGGAATAGTGGCAATTTGTGCCAGTTTAGACAATCCATCACTAAAACCCTGTAACCATCCCTTGTCAATCGCCGGCAGGGTTAAACCCAGGCTGAAACTGTGGGGCTCGGCACCCATGGCGGCCAGATCACTTAACGTCACTGCCAATGCCCGGTAGCCCAGCAGTTCAGGGTCACAATGGCGCGGAAAATGTACCCCTTCCACTAACGTATCAAGGGATTGCGCCAGTTGCATACCTTCAGGGATTGTCAGCAAGGCGCAGTCGTCACCAATACCGGTGATACTCGTTTGCATCGGTGCCAGCTCGGGGCGTTTAAAGTACGTGTCAATCAGAGCAAACTCGTCCATAGCATTCTGGCTCAAGCTCAAAACCTGCCAAGGCTGACAAGTAATCGTTCAAATAGCAAGTATATAAACGTCGTTGAGCGTATAAAAGGTAGTGAACAGCCCCGGTGGCATTGATAACGGCATTGATAACAGCAGCCACCGCTGTCTCTTAAAAGCTGTTCATGATCTTTCTTCTTTTCCATAATTCGGCCAATGGGAAAGAATTACCCCAGTGATATCAGTGGTGAACAGTTTGAACCTGTTCTTCCGATTGTTGAAAGTGCCCGCAAAACTACCATGGGTCGTACCATGGAACTTGACAGTGTTTTTTATGCTGTTCTCTACCTACTCAGATGATGTTGGAATCATTTAAAAGATGCTTCGATAAGCAGTTCGATGGTACTATTTTATACCACTTGACTCTTCTAACGCCGTTTTGGGCCGCTGGATCTGCGTTAAAACTCCTGGCAATAGCTGGCGCTATTACTCGTCATTTTGCCTTACCCAGCAACCCGAAATAGCTTACTCAATTCCGCAGTTAAAAAAGACAATGGGTATGACTTCTGTAGCTATGAAGTAATTGTCGTGTAAAATAGAGCTGCCTTACTACTCAAGAAAATGGAATAGAGGGGCGGTAGCTTTCGAAAAAGAATAGGAAAAACACCGAGAATAGCCGAGAATAGAACACCCATCAATTTGGCATTGCCGGTTAAATTTTTGGGTATCCTGTACTTTTCCTCTGTGCTTTTCTGTACTTTTTATCATAACTGTTGTTTTATACAATATTTATAGTTTGTTGAACGATTATTCAATAAACTTTATGGCGGTTCAGAGTTTTGGGGTAAAGAAGAAGATTTGGGGAATGAGTATCTGCTTAGGCGAACAATATAAAACGTGAAATGCGTAGGTGGGATTACGAGTACTGTCGTTCGTATGTTATCTGAAAGGATTGCCTTGCACGACTTGCAGAAGTTTTCACATATCCTGCATACAGTTACTTATGCGTAAGTGTTACGTATAAGCATCTGTTAGCTCAAAATATGCAACACGCATCAATCTCCAGAACAGCCTGAAAAGTACCTATAAATTTCATATATTCACAGATTTTATAACACGAGAACATCAGTAGAATGAGCGGCCTGATTTACTTTGTTCAAGGTTGCTATGGTTTACTTTATTGCTTTAATAATGGGATATTTTGTGGCTACAAATGCTCTGGTTGAAAAAGGAGTCTCTCAGTCGATTGGAGCTAGATATTTAAATCCTTTATTAGGCACATTATCTAAGCTTGGTGCATTTGGGGGATGGTTTTGTGTATTGCCGACAGCCTATTTTGTAGGTTCAAGTTACGGGAATAATTTTACTGACGGGCTAATATTTGTCGGTATTTCCTTACTTGGTTCTCTGATGTCAGGTTTTTTGCAAATTCCAGGAATCAACTATATTTTCAGCTCGCTAACACTTTTTGTAAATGTTGCCCTTGCAATAACTGTTTATAACATAGCCTAAGTTATTTTAGCTCTTCACCTTCCCTCTTTAAAAAAATTAAAAAAATGAGCTAACAAGTCGCACCACTCGGACTGCGCGGGACGCGCAGCCGGTGTGCTTGGCGTTAGGTGCAAAACCAACATCGAGTTAACATGATTGATTTCACATCAATAATATGGAATGCAATATCTTCTTTTTGGTGTTTCACTCCCCTTCTGATTCTTGTCGGGATCTTTAAATAAATAGTAAGTAGGACACCCATAAATATCTCGCCCATAAATATCTCGATTGAGAAAATGGGCGTCCTATTTCTTCTATTTTTTTGGGTGGTATGCCCCAATACAAATTATCAACAAAATCAATGGGATGTGTGGATTTGACAAAATACGGCAATGCCGTATACTTCTAGTCTATGATTTTCATTGAAACAAGCAAATTTACCAAGCTGCTTTCTGGTTATTTATCGGATGATGAATACAGAATGTTGCAATGGCATCTACAGGAAAAACCAGACTCTGGTGATATTGTCCGTGGTAGCGGCGGTGTTCGAAAAGTGCGTTGGGCTCCTGAAGGCAAAGGTAAAAGCGGTGGTGTTCGAATAATTTACTACTGGAAAAAGAGTGACTACGAAATATGGATGCTCACAATTTACAGTAAATCTGAGCAAACCACTATTCCTGGTCATATTCTCAAGAAAATTGCGGAGGCTATCGAAAATGAGTGAACGAGATATAGGTCAAGAAATTCTTGATGGCATTGAGGAGATTAAAGCTTTCAAGTCCGGTGAAGGTAAGCTTAAAACTTCTATCCTTTCCGATCCGTCACCTGCTAAAGAAATCAGAAAAAAATTAAAGCTTTCGCAGTCTGCTTTTGCTGGTTTTATGGGTGTCAGCATAAGAACCATACAAGATTGGGAGCAAGGTCGCCGAAGCCCCCAAGGCCCAGCAAAAGCACTGCTAAGAATCGCCGAGCAATGCCCTGAAGTGTTTCAGGAGTTGCGATAATCCAGACACGAAAGAATGGGAAAGAATAGAGAAAGAATAGAGAATAGGACGCCCATCAATTTGGCATTGCCGGTTAAATTTTTGGGTGTCCTGTACTTTCCCATAAATTTTCAACTGGAAAAAGTGGGTGTCCTTTTTTTGATATTTATAAGCTAGACAGATAAATAGATATTGACTTAGATGTGGCTGGACTTTATCTATTATACGAAAACTAGGATCTAAATAGTGCGAGGTGTCGTAAGTAAGCTGACTACGATGCCGCATGCAGCGGCGCCCCACAAGTAGGTGTTGAGCTACGCAAGTTCTGATAATATCACCCCCACACACAAATTTTTTTACTAGAACTTCATGTGCGTTTAGTTAACTTATTTCATCAGTAAGGTAAATATCATGAATACTTGTACTTCACAAAGGAAATACTTGACAAAAGTCGTTCAATTGATGAGTAATTATCAAGATAGTGCGCTTTCCTCTGAACAAAAGGCAAATAGAAACTTGGCTCTTAACTACTTACAGGAATACGCCGATAGATGGTTATATGCATCAGATGATGATCAAGAAAGAACCCCGATATTTAAAAATGGCAAAGGGGTATATTGCGCTTTAGGTTATCTTTTAGTTAGAACAGGATACAAAAAATATGCTGATAAAATTGTAAATGATAATAATTACATTGATATAGAAGAAATTGAAAACTTCAATTTATCTGACATTGGTAAGTGGACATTACAATATGGAATAGATCGAAGTGAAGCAATTATAATTCAAAGATATGCTCCAAGGCGTGGCGAGTGATAACTTTTGTTAATTTATATTAAAGAGATACTGGGTCTTGTATCCATAGCCATGATGCTTCCTTAGTTTTTTGTGTACTTTATGGGTATATGTATAAAAAGGTATACTGCAGGAAATTAAAAAAAGAAATAAAAAAGAAACAAAAAAACAAAAAAACAAAAAAACAAAAAAAACAAAAAAAAAAAGAAATAAAATAGCATCCAAAAATAATTTAACTGGCAACATCAAATTTATGGATGTCATTTTTTCTTGGTAATACATCAACATCATGTAAAACACTTATAATATTAGATTTCCAAACAAGAAATTCGTTCTCACAGAAGAGGAGTTTAATAATTTCAAGGGTAGAATTTGTATTGACTGGAAAATAAAAAGCAAATATTCAAGGGCTTTTCTTGCCGATTTGTACTGCCACGAAAAACAAAAAAGAGAACAAAAAAGGACACCCATTAATTTGCCCATTAATTTGGCATTGCCGGTTACATTTTTGGGTAAATTTTTGGGTGTCCTGTTCTTCTGCTGTTCTTCTTGTTCTTCTCTTACACTCTAGCACTGTTCTCCTTCAGGGGATTGTTAGCAAGGCACAGTCGTCACCAATACCTACCGGTGATACTCGTTTGCATCGGTGCCAGCTCGGGGCGTTTAAAGTAAGTGTCAATCAGAGCAAACTCGTCCATAGCATTTTGGCTCAGGCTCAAAACCTGCCAGGGTTGACAAGTAATCTTCAAATAGCAAGTACATAAGCCTCGTTGAGCGTATAAAAGGTGGTAAACAGCCCCAGTGGCATTGATAACGACATTGATAACAGCAGCCCCCACTGTCTCTTAAAGTTCAGCACCGGCACTGAATAATAACACTATGTCATCATTGCCGGGGATGTTACCGTAGTCTTCAACCTTTAGCAGGTTAACACGCAGGTAATCCACAAAATCAGGTTCCCAGTTGAGGGAGAATTCGTATTCCAGGTGCCGACCTTCGGGCGTCAGGTCAATGTCGATATCACTATAAACAAGCGTTCTGCCACTGTAATGGGTTGGTAGCTGCACGGTGGTTGATCCGCCGTATAATCGCAAAGGCTGGCTGATAAACAAACCGTATTGAACACTGTCACTGTATTGCCCCACCAGACCCATACTGTAACTACTACTGTCAAGTGTCGAGTGTTGACGGATAATTCCCTGTCCATCAGACGATCCGGTGGTTGTCTGGAAGTAGCTCAGCAACAAATGCGTATTGGCATTCATGCGGTAGTCAATACTGACACCGGTCATCAGGGTTTCACTGCCGCCATTGAAATTCCAGGCGCCTGAGCCGCTGGTGCCGAGTAATGAGTCGTCTTCTTTTAATGAGCCAATTTGTAAACTGCCCGAAAATGACCGGTTCAGATCAAGGGCGTAAACCGGTGTGTTGATTTGTAAAATAAACGACTGGGTATCGAGTGCTTTTCGCTGACTGGCCTGGGTATGCACTGAGGTACTTTCAAAAAAGCCGGACTCAAGGGTATAGCCACTGCCGAGGGCCAGAGAATATTTAATGCCTTTAGCCTTATCATTAAATGCCGTAAACGGTGAGTGGAAGGCGTTGCTGACGGTTAACTTTTCAAGCCCTAAAGCGTCTGAATCTTGTCCGGTAAAATCATATGCGGAATTAAACGACGTAGTTAGTTCAATACGGGAATCCTGACCAAGGGCAACATTTAATCGATAGTGACTATCGTCTACCTGATTGCCTTGCGTATTTTTTCTGAACCTGTGAGCCAACGTTAGCTGACCGCCATTGACTGACAGGGTCTGAATATCAAAGGCAAGGCTGCGTGTCAGGTATTGTTGGGTATTGACGCGGGTTGTCTTTTCAGAGGGAACGTCAATGAGTGTCAGCCCCTGATGAACGAAGCCTGCCTGATCATAACTGTCAACAGCAATAAAGCGCGTGGTTGCCAAAGGACTCGCCGTGGCTGACCCCATGACTTTCGAGGTGCTGAGCTGAGAGTTTTTCAGGCTGAAAGCCTGTCCGTTAACACTTTGCACCTGTACCTCGCCAATGGGCTCGGTGGCTGCTTTCAAATCAATTAATCCATGACCAAAAAGCGTCTTATCTCCTATGGATCTGGCTGTTTCAAACAGGCGGTTGACCACAGCCTTGCTGACACATTGCTCTGTATTGTAATTTGGGCTAGCTGCAGTGCACAAGAAAAAAGCATCCGCTTCCTGCGGTAATGTCAACCCCGGAAAAGCGGCTTTAATTAACGCGATACCGCCACTGACAACGGGGGCGGCCATGGATGTCCCGCTTTTGTCCTCATGCTGATTACCAGGGACTGTCGACCTGATACCCATCCCCGGCGCCGCGACGCAATAATCGCTGGCATTACCGCAGGCATGGGAGGTTGCCGCCAATGCCTCTGTATCATCAACATTGACAACAGTGATCCACTGGTTGCTAAAGTACAACGAATCATTGCTGTACAGGGTCGGAGCAATGGCATGTATCCCGGGTTGTTTGGCTTTTTCTCGCACAGCATCAGTGCTGTTGTTATGGTTCCCTGCCGACACAACAACAATCAGCCCTTCTTTCAGGGCATCAATGCCCTCTTGATAAGACTGGCTGTCTTCCCTGCCTATCATTAAAAATTCTGTGCCTTTGATGCGTTGTGCTTCTTCCTGTGTCGGGCTTGCCCCTGCAATTTCATCAGAAAGAACGATTGTTCGAATCTGGTTTCCCTTATCATCAGTCTTTGCCAACCCATAACTCATGGTCATAACGGCAGCGCCGTCATTATTTCCTGAGTCTGTGACCGACCATTTCATTAATTCACCCGTGTTAGGCGCTTTCTGGGGTTGACAGCTTAGGCTAAAATTGGCGCAGCCCGGTTTTATAGTGGCAGAATAGGCAACACCGTGGGTGCCTGTACCGTCTTTTTCTGCCCCGGCAATCCCTGCTACATGGGAGCCATGGCTGCCGGAGTCGTACGTCGCATAATGTTCAAGGCAATCTGCACTGGTACAGGTATCAATAATGTTATCATTGAGGCTGACATGGTTTGGATCAATGCCTGAATCGATAATGGCAATGGTGACACCCTCTCCAGCGTGGCGGACAGTATTATCTGTATTCGCCAACCTGGCAGTATTCGCTAGAGCATCTGCCAGCCCGATCATGTCATACGCTGTGCCATTTTGCTGATATTCAGCGGTTCGGTAGTCATTGGCATTTTCACTGAGGCCTCCTCCTGAACCTCCACCGCCAGAGCCTCCTCCCCCGCTAGAATCTCCTCCTCCACCAGAGTTATCTCCTCCGCCGGAGTTTCCACCATCGCCGGAACCGCCACTATCGCCGCCGCCAGAGTCTCCCCCATCGCCGGAACCGCCACTATCTCCTCCGCCGGAATTGTCTCCACCGTCAGAACCGCCGCTACCCCC
>NZ_JAVLSP010000045.1:0-28989 GCF_031528575.1 Candidatus Sororendozoicomonas aggregata | reverse complement strand
TGCAAAAAGTGGGTATAAAAATACCCACTTTGAACTTTAGTGCTTCTGTAACTCATTGAATTACAAAGCTATGTTGGTGGAGGCGGCGGGATTTGAACCCGCGTCCGCCAGTCCTACGCCTTTGGCTCTACATGCTTAGATCCGTTTTTAAATTAACTCTGAACGACCCAACGGGCAAGGTGAACTGAGCGATCCTGCTTCGTTTTAACCCTTCAACCCCAGGCGGGTTTCCGTGGCGATCCTGTTTTCAATTGCGATCGTTACCAGCCAACAGGCAAATTAGCGCGATCGGGAGCTAGCTGTTTTTAAGCAGCCAGTGCTCCTTGGTAGTTGTCTTCATTAGCAACTATAAGGTTTGCAGTGATTAGATTTGCGAGAGCCACTACGCGCTCGACATGCACCTCAGGTTTCGTAACCGTCGTCGAATCCTAATCGCCCCCAGTGAAACCGTGGTGCATTTATTACAGAACACAGCATAAAAGTCAAACGTTAATTTAAAAAAATCGCATAAAAACTCAACCTTCAGTACTAAGACGGGTTCTATTGCAAACTGACCTCCGACCCTGAAACTGTTAATTTGTCGCTTAATTTAGCCGTGTTCCACGGTTTTTTCATCTCAATAAGATAGTGAATAACCACCAGGACAGCTTCTGAAATAAACGCGATCAGAAACATGCATGTGACAGGGCAATGCCATCTGGTAGCAGGAACTCCCCATTCAGGATGGCGGATGTCAATGACGTGTTTCGGGAGTATAAACAGCCTCAAGGTAGAGGCTTCTTAACGGCAATGGTTATCCTTTACGCAATACTCGTTGCTTTTCAATATTCCACTCCCGCTCTTTGAGAGCAGCGCGTTTGTCGAACTCCTTCTTACCGCGAGCCAATGCCACCTGACATTTAATCAGGTGCTTTTTCCAGTAAAGCCTGGTAGCAATACAAGTGTGCCCAGTTTGCTGGGTGGCGCTAAACAGTTTTGCCAGCTCTTTCCGGTGCAGCAGTAGTTTTCGATCACGCAGCGGGTCAGCCACCACATGGGTCGATGCGGTGTCCAGAGGGGTAATCTGCGCACCAATAAGCCATGCTTCGCCGTCTTTTAACAGGACATAGCTATCCACCAGCTGTACTTTGCCTACCCGAAGGCTTTTCACCTCCCAGCCACAAAGGGCAACACCTGCCTCGAAAGACTCGTCGATATGATAATCGTGACGTGCCTTTTTGTTAGTGACGATGGTTGAATCGCCCTGCTTGCTTTTCTTCGATCTCTTAGCCATAGGGCGGATTATAGGGAGGTGCGTGCTTGATGTCACTGCTTTCTAACATACCGGGAGCACTTTTATGCAGCAATCAGTTCGGAGTAACTGAGGAGCAGTCTAAAAATAACTTCCCGATTTTCGTTCACCCTGAGCTCTAAGCTTACCGAAGAGTCGAGGGTGGTGGCAGCGAGCTTCGACAGGCTCAGCCCGAACGGCAAAACCGGGAAGTTATTATCAGACTCTTACTAACCCGGATATTTCATAAAAAAACAGGCTATTGTCGCCCCGAAGCGCAAATAGCGCTCTTAAAAGTCGTGCCGCAAGCGCGGTTTGCAATAAACGGGTCTGAGGGTCGCCTGGCAGGCACTCTCACTACCCTCACTACCCTCACTACCCTTACTGCTGCATCTGATTTGAGCAGAAGTTTTATGGATTGTTACGACAATGCTTATTTGATATCACTTGTAAACTGACTAGTATAATGGTTGATTAGCTTCGACTTCGTTCATCCTGAGAGAAGTAGGGCGGCGTTAGCACCTCACTTCGACAGACTCAGTCCCTTCGAAGATGATAAAGGTCAATCCCGTTGACAGGATGTACTAGTCTATTGCTATCAACAACAAATTGTGCAAGGGTAACTACGTTTCATAAAATACCTATAGTCTGTCATTCCTGCGAAGACAGGCACCCACCAGGACACTTGCTTCCCACCTTCGCGGTGACGATGCTGGTATAGTTTTCATTACTACTCACCCGGCAAATGGCACCGCTATTTTATTAAACACTAAGGTACTATGTATGTTAAAAAAAACGCTTATTACTATCATGATTGCAGGCACGCTAGCCGGCTGTGACATGTCAGATAAAGCCGATTCGTTGTCCAATGATGAAATAGGCCAGATTGCTGCCAATTACCTGGTAGAACATCCAGAGGTTCTGATTAAAGTCTCTGAAGCCCTCAAAAAGCAGCAAACAGAAAAATACACGGCTGAAATTGCAGCTAAAGCACTGTCACAAATGGATGCGTTGATAAACGATAAAACATCCCCTGTCATTGGCAGTGAAAAACCCAAAGTGCGTATCGTTGAGTTCTTTGATTATCAGTGTCTGTATTGTAAACAACTGGCACCTGGACTTAAGCAACTGGTGGATGATAACAAAGATGTACAGCTGGTTCTGAAAGAAACCCCCATCTTTGGCTCCCGCTGGGAAGCATCAAAGTATGCCGCTGAAATGGGACTCAGTATATATCAGCAAAAAGGCAGTGCTGCTTACGAGAAATACCATAACGCTCTTTTGGAATCGACTATTGAAGAGTCCAAGCTGACCCACGCAGACGTGGATAAATTTGCTGAAGCCGCAGGCGCGAACCCCAAGGAAATGGCATCACATGAGGAAGGTAAAAGCCCGATTGATAAAAATCTGAATCTATTTATGGATCTTGGTTTTCGTGGTACACCAGCACTAATTATAATTCCTGATGGGGCCAAGGATATTAAAGACATTAAGGTTATCGCCGGCGCTGATATAGACGCAATTAAAGCAGCGGTGGAGCAAGCATCAAAAATGAGTAAAACCTAGTGCAACCGAGCGTAGTGCTTACACAGCAGCTATTCCTGATAAGCCGCTACGCGACAAGTTAACGCAGCCCCGGGAACCTGTCTGAATTCCGAAATTCCGAAATTCCGAAAGAGTACTCCCGCCGAGCCAGGCGGGTGGCGCGTTTCGTCTAACATTCCGCTTAATAACCAACCCTATGTGAAGAAGGCTGGAATCCATCATAAGAACGGATTTCAACCTTTACGGGGTTTACGGGGATATCACCGCTATATTTTTCCCTTTACTGATTTATAGTTTCGCAGCTATCAACCTCTCTAACTTCACTTGATCTTTAGTGAAGTTTCGGATGCCTTCCGCCAGTTTTTCCACTGCCATGGCATCTTCATTCATAGCCCATCGGAAAGCGGCTTCGTTCAGTACTTGTTTTTCCTCTTGGCAGTTGGGCTTGTCAGCATCGAGTTTTTTCACCAGAATGCTTTCGGTTTGCTTCAGCTCATTCAGTAGATCCGGGCCTATCGTCAGACAGTCGCAACCGGCCAGCTCAATGATTTCACCTGTGTTACGGAAACTGGCGCCCATAACAACGGTTTTGTAGTTGTGCTTTTTATAGTAGTTGTAAATACGTTGTACTGAAAGAACACCCGGGTCTTCAGACGCTATATAGTTTCGACCTTCAGCTTTTTTATACCAGTCGAGAATACGGCCAACAAACGGTGAAATCAGGTAAGCGCCCGCTTCAGCAGCGGCCTGTGCCTGCGCGAAACTGAACAGCAAAGTCAGGTTGCAGCGAATACCTTCCTTTTCCAGTACTTTTGCTGCTTCAATGCCTTCCCAGGTAGAAGCAATTTTAATCAGCACGCGATCAGTGTCAGCACCGGTTTCACGGTAAAGTTCAACCAGCTGGCGCGCCTTGTTGATAGTGGCTTTGGTATCAAAGGAAAGGCGGGCGTCTACTTCAGTGGATACAAAGCCTGGCACCACCTGCTGGATTTCCTTACCAATACCAACGGTTAACCAGTCACAGGCATATTTTACCTGCTCAGCTTGTTTTGTGGACATTTTACGGCCATGGTTTTTAGCCTCTTCTAACAATCCACTGTAGGCCGGTAGCTCAGCAGCTTTAAGAATCAAAGACGGATTGGTCGTCGCATCTACAGGTTCATAAAGGCTGATGGCGTCAATATCCCCGGTATCAGCCACAACTTTGGTCATGACTTTAAGCTGGCAAAGCAGGTTAGACATGCTGGTGTCCTATTACATCTCAAAAGTTGCCTTAAAAGTTGCGCGTAGCCATCAAGAAAAACAGAGAATAAACAGAGAATAAAAAGTTGCTGTTGAGCAGCAAATAGCCCTCTATTTAACCCACAACACCGACTTTAGACCTATTTATCGCAGACCGCAATTGCAGCACGGCTTTCAAGACAGCCTCTCAGGGTCAATACAGAAACCAGATAGTATACATACCTGGAAAGATATCGTCAGTATCAGGGTAGAGTCTTGTTTATACCTACTGAACTTGAACAGGTTCGTTTTTTTCAATGGCGCCCATTAAAACCAGCAGTCTTTGACTGATCTGGATTGAGCATCTTAACGGTGTTTGACGCTATATGAGGAGCGGCCGCTCTGACCACACTGAGTCTCTGAGGTAGTCATTAATGCAGAGGAAATCCCCGGTATTGGAACGGTCAGGTCTGTCACTCATACGTTAACAACATCAACGGGTGCCGTCTCCGTATCAAGGATAACTTCCGATGCGGGGAGCGCCCTTTTAACTGAAACAGTGACATCCACAAGCACATCCACGGTGGCAACATCAACCATTTCACAAAACGCGGAGGCGCCTTCTTCACTGCCTGAGCAGCAACCCGGCGCGGCCTATACCGGGATGCTATCAGTCAATTACGACAAATTACTGAAGGACGAATTGACGGATTTCTCTGCCTGGCAACAAGACCAAGACCTTACGTTTGTTTAGTGGCAGACCGCTTTTAGTAGGCCGGGAACCTGTTAGTCAGTTTGCCATTACAATAAAGAAACGGGCGTTTGTTGTTTTGCCTGCTTAACCACCTTCGCTAATGCCTGCTTTGCCTCAGCCTCAGACACTACCTCTGGACGTTTTTCCACCGTTAAGCGGCCAAAAAAGGTGTGGTTATTATCACTATCCTGAATATTTCGCTCAACTACTGTCAGCGCGGGATAAAGTTGATCCAGCATACAAGCACCAATAGCACCGGTATCAGCAGACAATGTACCGTTTGCTACGTCACGTGCTGCAGCGGCAGTTCCTTCGGGTAAAGGCAGCTCTGTCAGGTCTTTATTGGCTTTCCAGTGGTTTATCTGTGCCAATGCGGCAGGGTGTGAAGCAATCCGCTTGAGGGGAACACCCTTGTCAATGGATGCTTTGGTGCGTAACAGACACATTTCAATCGGTAGATTGACTCCGCCTGTTACTGCTTTTGGCTTGTAATATTTAAAGGCGTCAATGGTTGCCGCCACGAAGTGACCAGGAATAATATCATTACGCAATGCAACAAACGCCTCTGTGTTTGCATTGGCCGCTTCAGCAAAGGTATTCAGTGGCGTGCCTGCAAAGCTGTACTGTATATTGCTTTTTCCTTCCTCTTTACTAAGAAGGCTGACTGCCTGGTGGTTATAGCTGCCTTCTGAGGCTTGTACATAAATAGTCGTATTTGTCGCGGCCAAAGCTTGCTCATGGCTGGTCTTTACACTGGTGGACTTCTGCTGGCAACCGCTTAAAGCAACAACCACTGACGTCAGCAGAACAGAAGCACAGATATTTTTTTGGATTTTTATTGTTCGCATTATGCTTTTTACTCTCATACTTTTTACTATTACGATCACGCCTTTTAACACGGGTATGTTACAAAACGGTGAAGGTGTCAGTTCGTCAAAAAGGGTGTCGCTTCGCTCCACACGCTTTAGATGGCGAGTGAACGCCACCTAAGCGACACAACTAATCTCAAGGTAAAGCTCCGCAATTGCCAGGGCATATTTTTTTAGCGTCATTCACATTTACCTGCCATGACAGGAGGTTGAGAGAGAAAATATTTTTTATTCGCGAAGTGATTTTAGCTCTTGCATTAACAGACTGATCTTAAATTCCTCAGTTTTAATCAGCGTGCTGTAATGCTCAATGACTGCGCGCTGCTGACCGGAAACGGTATCCCGATCCATCCTGTTAATAGCATTCGCTATATTACCCAGTTGGTCTTCTAATACACCTGATAGTTTATTGATGGATTGACCAGGGTTGCCTGACCCTTCCCATTCTGAAGCGGACCCCGAAGCCGGGTTTCTGCCAGTGGGCCGCAAAGTATCTGCGGGCTTACTGATCAATGACTGGTTGGCGCTGGTTCTGATAACAGTCTTGTTTTGCTTGCCTGAAGCTGCTCCTGCTGCTTTAAGCTCAGTATTCATTCTGGCTGTATAGCGGTCAATTTTATGGCGGTGTCGGGCAATACGCTCCTTGATTAAATGGCTTTTTATGGTGTAATCGAGCCGGGCAGCCTGATTCCTGTCAAAAGTAGCCAACGGTGCCGCAAGTTCATTGAGGGTCACAACGCTGCCACCTGCACAGGGCTGATCAGAGAATTCCAGTCGGCCATCAACCCTGCATTTATAAATCATTGTGCTGTGCGCATTGGCTGCCAGGCACGCCAATAACACCACTGCTAGCCCAAATCGAACGTGCATATTACCCTCAATTTTATGTTTCATTTCTACTAAATATAGTCACTCAGAGGGCAGGGGCATCTCATTTGGTACTACCTTGCAAATTAAGCCCGGAAACAACAGGGTTCTATACGGCTTACCTGCAACTGAAATAGCATGCCTGTTATTATTATCAGGTTTCAACCGAGCTCCCTGATATAGTAAATTTAATTCTGCTGACCGGTTAAAGAATCAAGGAACCAACACAATGCCTGCTCCCGATGGCTTGCGGTACTCCCAATGGCCTTTTCCATAAGCGCCATGGGCCGCACTCTTATCAGAGCTCCATGACTTCAGCGGACTTTGAGCAGTAGCAATTGAAAAAAACCCCTTAATCAGCAGATCTTTTTATTTGACCGCTACCGTCTGAAACTATCCACAGTATTGCCTGCAAAAAGTGTGAAATATATGCCAGAGCTACCTGAAGTTGAAACAACCCGACGAGGTGTCGAGCCTTACGTTAAAGGGAAAGAGATTGTTGATGTTATTGTTCGTCAACCCAGGTTACGATGGCCTGTGCCCCCTGATTTATCCAGTGACCTCACCGGCTTGACCATTGGGCAAATTCGTCGGCGTGCCAAGTATCTTCTGCTTGAAACCGGGCAAGGTACTTTAATTGTTCATTTGGGCATGTCTGGCTGTTTGCGTATTTTTGAAGACCCTGCGCCAAAGGCCCAAAAGCATGATCATGTGGACATTATTTTAACCGGACAACGTCGTTTGCGCTTTACTGACCCGCGCCGTTTCGGGGCGATACTCTGGACCTGCCAGCCCATCTGGGAACATCCCCTGTTGAGTAAGCTCGGACCAGAACCCCTCGGTGATGAGTTTACCGCTCAGCGCTTGTTTATACGGTCACGTGGTCGTTCACAAGCGATCAAAACATTTATTATGGATAACCACACCGTCGTTGGTGTGGGTAACATTTACGCCAATGAAGCGCTCTTTGTGGCAGGTATTCGACCTGACAAATCTTGTGGTACTGTATCAAAGAAACGGTATGAAAAGTTAGTGACAGCCATCCAGGAAGTATTACAACGCGCCATTGAACAAGGAGGAACAACACTGAAAGATTTCGTCGGCAGTGATGGAAAGCCCGGCTATTTTAAGCAACAGCTTGCCGTTTATGGCCGTAGTGGGCAGCCCTGCCTGACCTGTGGTACTGTTATTACAGAAATAAGACAAGGCAATCGAAGCAGCTGCTTTTGCAAGCGGTGCCAACGCTAGCCCCAATATTTCATAAACATGCTCCTGGCCTTGCTTGCTCCTTGCGGCTCTAAGGGCGTTTATGAAATATCCGGGCTAGTGCTGTTAAGCGCTAATACCCATACAGTCGTCATTCCCGCGAAGGCGGGAATCTACCAGAAAATGAACTCCCGTTTTCGCAGGAGTGACCAAAGTGATGGTTGTATGTCTATTAACGCTTGTTTGCACTGGCAGCTAATAACATAGCGTGACAAATGGTTAACAGACAATGAATAAAAAAAAACAGTATCACTGTATTTAAGCGAAATGGCTGGTCGGCTTCTTCAACTGCTGCTTGGCGGCTGGTCAGTTCAGGGAACACTGCCCGATCATAAAAAATACGTCATTATTATTGCCCACCATACGTCAAACTGGGATTTTGTCAACGCCCTCGGCGCCAAACTGGTATTGGGTGTCCACCTGCGTTTTTTTGGTAAACACTCGTTATTTGTTGGCCCTTTAGGTTGGCTGATGAGGGCCCTTGGAGGTATACCGATTAATCGTGGTCATGCCCATCAACGGGTTGAACAAGCCATCAGAGCTATGCAGTCCCAGGAGGAATTTATTCTGGCCATTGCCCCTGAAGGAACCCGGTCAAAAGTCAAAAGGTGGAAGAGTGGCTTTTATTATATCGCTGAAGGGGCTAAGGTGCCCATAGTACCTGTTGCAATAGATTATGCCAACCGGCAAATTGTTTTAGGTGAGCCAACGTATACAACAGGGGATAAATCAACAGACTTTAGAACCTTGCACCAGTTTTTTTTACCTTATCAGCCTAAAAGACCAGAGCTGGGTTGCAACGGACCTTTTGATCCTGTAAAACCAGATAACCCTGTGTAATGCCAATTCATTACAAGACCCATCTACCGTTAACATCATGCTCTGTGTCATTGCTGGCTGAGTCAGTATAGACATCATGCAATAAATCCCCTAGACTCCCACCCGTTGGTTGGGGTGTGACAGTGATAGCTGTCACTGAGACAGTAAATCGCTGAACCCATTGAACCTGAACCAGGTCATTCTGGCGTAGGAAACCTAACAGGCAATTTTCGGGCACCTCTACAGGTGTGTGTTCGTACGTCTTCGCTCCTGTCAGAATCGTCGCTACTTTCTTTACTGATACAGGAGACGCCTTGTCAATGACCTCCATTGCATTAACCATAGCAGGCTCAGATAGTAGCGGTGGAGCCGGTATACAGGCCGACCTGAAGGCATTTTCAGCACTCGGGGCATACGGATGCAGCGTCATTACAGCCCTGACTGCCCAAAATACGCTGGGAGTGCAAGCCATTGCCGATGTTGAACCTGACTTTATTACTCAACAATTGCAGTCAGTGTTCTCTGATTTATCGATCAATGCTGTCAAAGTGGGCATGCTCAGTCGGGCAGCTATTATCACTCCGGTTGTTGATGCTATAGATCACTTTCAGCCGGACTCTCTTGTGGTTGACCCTGTGATGGTGGCAACCAGTGGCGATGTGTTACTACAACAGGAAGCCATCAGCTGTCTAAAAGAAACCCTTCTGCCAAAGGCCACGCTTATCACACCTAATTTAGCGGAAGCAGCGGTTCTAACAGGCCGGGAAAAACCAACCTCTGTTCAGGACATGGAAGCCATGATTGACCCACTGTTGGCCCTAGGTGCCAAAGCCTTACTACTAAAAGGTGGTCATCTTTGTGGCAACAACGCCATTGATCTGTTTCACGACGGCAAGCAGCTACACCGCCTTGAGTCCCCCAGAATTAAAACAACCAATACACACGGTACAGGCTGCACGCTATCTTCAGCTATCACTGCGCTGCTGGCCAGAGGCTATTCCTTAGACGACGCCGTACAAAGTGGCAAAAACTATATTACCCAAGCCATCACCCACGCCAGTGCGCTGACTATTGGTCAGGGTCATGGGCCTGTGCATCACTTTTACAAAAACTGGTAAGCCATGCTCGACGTCATTATTCGCCATGCCGGACTGGCTTATGGCATGCACACCCTGTTTTCTAACCTTGATTTAACCCTCAAAGGCGGACAGTGGACTTGCTTGCTAGGTGGCAGCGGCGTTGGCAAAACCAGTTTATTGCGTTTTATTGCCGGGTTGCATTCGGGCAAAGGCATCCACAGGGAAGGAAGTGTAACCTGTCAGGACGGCCAGCCCCTGAAAGGACGCATTGCCTGGATGGCGCAACAGGACACATTACTCCCCTGGCTTTCTGTCCTCAACAATATCACCTTGGGCGACAAACTCCGTGCGCCGTTTTTTCGCCAAAAAAAATCAGCGCCAGAGGTCAAAGAACGGGCACTGGATATCCTGCAAAAAGTGGGACTAGAAAAAAAAGCCGATGTGCTTCCCCACTGCTTATCGGGTGGCCAGCGTCAGCGGGTTGCTTTGGCGCGGACTCTGATGGAAAACCGCCCTGTGGTATTAATGGATGAACCCTTTGGCTCACTGGATGCTGTTACCCGCCTTAACCTGCAAGACCTTGCCTGCGAACTGCTGGCAAACAAAACTGTCCTGCTGATTACCCACGATCCCCTTGAAGCACTGCGCCTGGGCCATCAGGTGTACCACCTTCGCGGTCACCCGGCAACATTAACAGATGCTATAGAACCCGAAGGCCCCCCTCCCCGCTCACTGGAAGATAGCCGTTTACTCTTATTGCAAGGGCGCTTACTGGATCGCCTGCGCCATGAAGAGCTGGAAGGAAGCCCATGAGGAACAGTCTTAAGCCATTCACTGTTTTTGCTGGCCTGCTGACTCTCTGGCAGTTGCTAACACTTTCTATTGATATACCGTCATATATTCTGCCAGGACCCGATCGTGTCGTGGTCAGTCTGATCAATAACGCTGATTTACTCTGGGAGAATACGCTCATTACCCTCAGTGAAATGTTAATGGGCTTAGTGCTGGGAGTTATTGCCGGGATAATCCTTGCCATAACCCTGGTCTATTTTACCGGACTTCGCCCCTGGTTATTACCTGTTCTTTTAATCACTCAGGCCATTCCGACATTTGCTATGGCGCCCATTCTGATGTTGTGGTTTGGTTATGGGCTGACCTCAAAAGTCGTTATGACGATGCTGATGATTTTTTTCCCTGTGGCAACCTGCTGCTATGACGGATTGCGCCACACCCATCAAGACTGGCTGGATATGGCAAGTACCATGGGGAGCAGCAAGCTGACGGCAATGCGTTATATTCGCTGGCCCTCAGCACTTCCTGCCCTCGCGTCAGGGCTCCGTGTAGCAGTAGTAGTAGCGCCGATCGGTGCCGTTATCGGTGAGTGGGTGGGTTCTAGTGAGGGCCTTGGCTACGTCATGCTGCAAGCCAATGCACGTTTATTAACCGATCAGATGTTTGCTGCGCTGTCAGTATTGGCCTTCTGTTCTGTCGGGCTTTATGCCATCACTGACCGACTACTGCGCTGGTTAATTCCCTGGCAACAGGAAACCAGCCACTCACATTAAGTTCTGAGATTAAAACGACAATGATTAAGCAACTGTCACGTTTTATCGTTTTATTACTGCTGATACCTTCTACGGTATTTGCCAAAAATGATATTCCACAAGATAGCCCACAAAAAGCTGTGGCAAAAAAACCAGCCACCAAAGATATTACTGTGATGCTGGACTGGTTCATCAACCCCAATCATGGCCCCATTATTATTGCCCAGGAAAAGGGGTTCTTTGAGCAAAGCGGTGTAAACGTCACTGTTCAGGAACCCGCTGACCCAAGCCTCCCGCCTAAATTGGTCGCGGCAGGTGAGCTTGATCTGGGAGTGTACTATGGTCCATCGCTCATGGAGGGTGCCAGCAATGGCTTACCCATTGCCTGGGTTGGCACGCTTATCGCCAGCGGGCTGGATGGTATTATTGTACTCGACAAGAGCAATATAACCTCCGTCGCTGACCTGAAAGGTAAAACTATCGGAATGAGTTCTGCTGGCAACCAGTTTCCCAAGCTTGATAGATCCTTTGCGCCGTACGGATTCAGCGCCAAAGATGTCAAGCTGGTTAATGTGGGCTGGAACCTGTCATCTTCACTGATGACCGGGCGAGTAGACGCCATTACCGGTGCCTATCGGAATTTTGAACTCAATGAAATCGCCCTTCACAATGCTAAAGGGCGAATGTTCTATTTTGAAGAACTCGGTGTCCCTCCTTATGATGAGTTAATTTTTATCGCCAATACCGATCCGAAAAAGAGAGACGATGAGGCCATTCGCCGCTTTTTAAACGGTATAGAATTAGGTACACAGTTTATTACTAACCACCCGGAAGAAGCTTGGGAAATTTTTAAAAACTCAAACAAAAAGCAGCTCGACAATTCACTGAATAAACACGCGTGGTTAGACACCGTCGCCTACCTGGCCAAGCGCCCGGCCGCGATGGATGTTGGACGCTATCAGAAGTATGCAGACTTTCTGCTGGCGAACCGTATGATCGAAAAACCGTTGGATGTCCGTGAGTTGATGCTTCAACTGTAACCACGCAAAAAAGCAGGCTATCAGCTTGAGACAGCCTGCTTTCTTTAAAAGCTGTTCACAGCTGTGTTAAAACATTTTTAAAATAGCTTTTAATTTCTAACGCTGCCTTTTTATCTAAATTAAAGTTACGGTCACCAGGTGCCCATACATATAAATGAATGATATGAACAACCCCTTCTTTTGGCATAACAGCAAAATCGTCACTCTGCATGGCAGCATCATAATTTTCGGGAACCATAGCCATAACCGGGGGACAAGCTGCGGTATCATCTTGACTTTGCTTTCTGATATGTGTAACAAAAGTAGCAATTTTACGGTGCCCTTGTTTAAAATCATCTAACATTTGCCAATAATGATCATTTGTAACATTTTGATAAGCCAAGTCTTTCCGGGATAAGGTTATGCCCTTATCGCAACCGACTTCATCAATGTCAGATATTAGTTCAAAAGATTGATGAAAACTAAGATCTTTATCAGGATCTGGCTGCACAAGGAATGAGCCTGGACTTTGCTCACACATATTCTTTCCCAACATAGAATGTATATCAATGGCAACATTCTCTTTCAGGGCTGCCTCTGATTCACTGCTACCAATTTTGCCAGACACTTCTATTTGAGGATGTAATTCATAATGCGGGCTTAAATATTCATCAACGTATGCAATCGTTTCAAGAAAAGTAATAACAGCAAGCATATCATGTGAGAAAATATTTTCTTCACCCACACTTTTAATTTTATCTTTAATCCACTTGGGAATTTCTCCCAAATGCATTTCCCTTTTTGTAAGATAAAGTAAAGGGATTCCTTTATCCGGTTTTAATAGTACAGAAAACCTATGATTTTCATCCAAATCACACCCCAGAGTATAATTTACAGGCGGTTCTATTTCTTCACTGTCTTGAACAGGTATTTCCTCGATTCCCGGCTGTTTACCAACACTGTCAGTGAATGCTGAACCGGTCAAAGTAGGATAAAAGCCAGTATCAGGGCCATGGGAAGAATAGGGAGAGGGAGAGGTAAAGAAAGGGGGATAGACAGTATGACCCGAAGACATTTCTTTGACTTTAGGGGGTATAGGAGGCTGGGCGTAGTTTACAGGCGGCATTCTTGCTTCTTGCATTATCTTTCCTCCCACCCAGCCGCTTCCCTCTGAACAATCCCTGTTAAGGGTTTCAAACCCTATGTCTCTGGTGGGGCCATTGGGAGAATAGGGAGGAGGGGCATTAATAGGGGAACCACCTGAAGTGCTAAGGAAATTCATTTCAGGCGGATAGGCAAAAGCCCCCGCTTCAGTTCTGCCACTGTGGTGAGTTGAAGGTTCTGGTGACAGGGGGGATCTTCTTTTACCTCTTCCAGATACTCTCATTGAACCAAAATCTCTCAACTGAACCTCTTCATCTTCATCACCACCTGTTTTATAAAATGTATAGGCATTTCTTAATCCTCGTGACACACACCAATAATCATCTTTTTTGCTGACATCATAAAGTGTCGTGGCGTATTCAAAAGCCTTTTCCGTGTCCCCAGCTTCCACCCTGTCATTAATGATATAAAGGCATTTAAGAATAAATTCGACCAGGCTTTTAATAGCATTATCTTTCCTGGAAAATTGCAAAATACTTTTCCTTTTCAAGTACACTCTTATGTCCTCACTAAACGACGAAGTTGATATATTGTCAATAACTTTTTTAGAAAAACCATTTTTATCAACTGCCTCGATAAATTTTTTTCCATCTATTTCATTTGCTGTTTTTAAGCCTTGTTCAACCGATTCTGCATATTTAACGCTAGTGTGAGACCATTTCGACATTTCAATAATACTATTTATTGAAATATTATCTACTTCCCTATTCCCTGGAAACATAGGATGAGCTTCAGAGATCCAACAGGTTAGAGAAAAAAAGACAACAAATAAAAGCCATTGCCTGCTGCCACTGACAGCCCTTCTTCGCGCACGATAGCAAAACATACATTAACACCTCAGGCTTTTGTTTACACGACACAATGTTATAAGGCTTGACGTTTCAAAGTAATTATCAGTTCCAGACCCCAGGTTTTCATAACCCAATAAATAGCGATCATTGAAACAACCAAGCATGTTCAGTGTAAACAGATCAAGCGCCTTATTCCTTACAAAATACTTACTTGCAACAGTAGCTGCTGTTACCCTGCTTTTCTATTGTTCTTCACATTTATTTAGAAGATACCTTTGCTTATTCAGCCTTGTCATATCAAGTCCGTGTCTATAGTTTCAGTTTCTGTAGACAATAGCGACTCCCGTTATCAAGAGCCGCAAGCCTGTAAAAAAATGAAGAGTTCAACCGACAGATAAGTTTGAGTCTGTTGACAGACGAAATAGACTTTGAAGTATTTTACCGGAAAAAGTATGCCTTATAAATAGTAGCTATTTTGACCACAGATTGTGAGCATTAATATAATATTATCGTCTATTAATTAATGCTTGTACCTTCTTCTATAACCCTTGGTGTAATAAACACCATCAGCTCACTTTTATCATCTCTGCTGGTTTTTTTCCGAAACAAATGCCCAAGATACGGAATATCACCTAACAAAGGCACCTTATCCACGTTGTTTTTTTGCGTTTGTTTGAATACACCACCAAGTACGACTGTTTCACCATCATTAACCAGCACTTGCGTGGTTATTTCGTTTTTATCAATAATGGGCACGCCATTCGATGCTGTTTCTGTAGAGTCATCATTGGTGACTTTAATATCGAGTATTACCCGTCCTTCAGGAGTAATTTGTGGCGTTACCTCCAGTGACAATACTGCATCCTGAAATGACACCGTTGCAGCACCGCTTGATGAAGCCTCCGTATAAGGAATCTGTTTACCGGCTTTGATTAATGCTTTTTGTTTATCTGCCGTAATGACTTTTGGTTGCGAAACCACTTCACCACCACCGTCACTGATTAAGGCCGATAACTCCAGGTTCAACAGAGTGCCGTTAGTCACAAAGCCAATGCCCAGAGCTGCTGCCGTATTGCCCGCCACACTCAAATCAGTAAACACCTGACTGCCATCAAATGTAGGCACCGTTTTACTCAAATCAAAGCCATCGGATGTCAGTATGGGGTCCTCTGTATCGACAAACTCAAAACCTGTTCCACGCCCCCCGACAACTGTTCTGCTATTATCGCTCTGACGCCCTTTACCGCCACTCCACTTCACCCCAAGTTCCCTGGTGTAGTTTGAGCTCAGCGTCACAATCCTTGCCTCAATCAATACCTGCCGGACAGGTATATCCATCTGTTCAACCAGTGAACGGATCTCGTCCAGCTTTTCCTGAGTATCTTTTATCAACAAACTGTTAGTTCTTTCAACAACCTGAATGGAACCCTGCTCTGTCAGTAATCCCTTACCCCCATCATCACCGCCACCACCGATCACCTTCGACAGCTCTTTAGCATCGGCATAGTTGATGGTAAGCAGGTCAGTATAAACAGGAGCCAGCTCTCTAATTTGCTTTTCGTTTTCCAGTTGTTCTTTTTCCCTGGCAGCAATTTCCGCTGCCGGTGCTACTGTCATGACATTACCGGCCATGCGCTTATCAAGGCCTTTGGCTTTCAAAACAATATCAAGGGCGTGATCCCAGGGGACATTTTTCAGGCGAAGGGTAACATTGCCAGTGACCGTATCGGATGCCACCAGGTTCATATTATTTATATCGGCTATCAATTGCAGGATAGTTCTTACTTCAATGTTCTGAAAGTTAAAAGAAACCTTGTCTCCCCGGTACGCTATTCCCTTGCGGCTTTTGACATAGCCCTCACCGGCCTCTGATTTTACACTGATGGTCAGTTTGTTATCCGTTTGATAGGCTAGATAATCGTAGCCCCCTTTAGGCTCAATAGTGATGACTGCATTGCCTTCTTTTATCTTGGTATCAATGAACTTTACCGGTGTACCAAAATCAGTCACATCCAGTCGATTACGCAACTTTTCAGGAATGGCCTCTCCCTTGAACTCCAGCAGTATGCGTCCACTGACTTCATTAATTGCCACAGGAACACCAGCATCTGATAAGGTGATAATGACATTACCGGCCTCATCATCACCTCGCTTGAAATCAATATCCCGTACTTTGAGCCCCTCACTCTGGGCAGCCATGGCCAGCTGGGCAGTGTAATTTGGAGAACCGTAGGGGCTAGGTGATTTGAGCGTGGTTCTTGCTTTCTCGCCCACTGCCCCCCCAATAGTGATTAACATCATACTGCCGTCTTTACGGGTCACAAACCCTTTGGGTTCTTTCTGGCTGACCACCAGCCGGGTACGGTTGCCAGTCTCCAGGATAGTTACACTTTGAGCGGCATCAAAGCCCAGCTCATTATATTTAGGCAAGGTGTTACCGGTACCGGGTAAATCGATGGATAACCTTGGGGGCTGTTCAATATTGTATCCTTTAGCAGCAGGGGCAGGGCCATCAAACGTCAATCTCAGTTGCACAGAACCGTCGGGGGCTGTCACTGCGTTCATATCAATCAGCTTACCAGCGAACACCTGAAATGGCTGACAAAAGAGCAACACCAAAAACAACAGGAATGCTCGTTTTTTACACGTTAATAGCAGTATGAAGGTATTGATACGGGGTTTACTGTCCATGCAAAGGCACCCATAAATTCAGTGTTTGTCTGGGGTTGGCTATCGGCTGGTGGGCAAAAAAATTCAGATTTTGCGGTCATATCCACGACTTGCTTATGGATAAGCGCCCCCATGTATCGGCTTAAACCACTTAAGCAACCACTCAACAGCTACTCTTTTTGATGGTACCGGTTTAGTGGTTTATTTGTGGGAAATGGCAGACCCATTGAGTCGTTGTGAAAGCCAATCTTCCTCTGAACCACAACAAGAGCTGATAGCAGACTTTTAATGACGACAGAGAACAGTCCTTTCGACACTGCTACTGATCGTCGCCAGATGTCATCAAGGGTATGCGCCGATGACGCTCGACCCATGCGTCAGGTCCCACCGGCATCAGCTCAGTAAGCTTTATCTCTTCATCTCCGATGGCGGTAATGCGCCCATGGTTACGCCCCAAATAATCCCCCACCTGAACACGATAAATGATTGTGCCACTGCGAATCAGCCCCCAGTGCCCTGCGGTATTGGCTATATGACCTACCATGGTAAATGTTGCAATATCAAACTGTTCCAGATGCCCTTTCACACGAAAAAGGTCAGGCTTTATGGAGGTATCAAACCGCTCTTTTTCAATGGATTGCCGCGGTGGCTCAAAGGGGCTTCTCAAAGAAGATGCGCTGTAGGTAAAAAATGGAAAAGAAGCATACTCTGGAACAGGTTCCACTTTACCGGGCGCGCGCGCTTTAACCTCTGCCATAAATTGCTCTATATCCTGCATATCATGACCGACAGAGCAACCTGTCATCAGTGGCAGTACACACCAAAAAGCACGACGAATGCCTGCCATCATTCAGCCTCCTTATCTTTATAACGATAAGTTTTCGCTAAAATATCCATGGTTAGCTGGTTCGTGCTGCTATCAGACTTTATTGTTAAATCATGCAATGTCACAATCCTTGATAAAGCCGATACGCCACTGACAAAATTACCAAAATCATGGTATGAGCCTTTTACCAGGACACTAATTGGCAGCTCCACATAAAATTCATTAATTTTTTCAGGCAACAGCTTAATATGCTCTACTTGCAACCCGGACCCTCTCGCTGTATAGGTAATATCATCCAATAAGCCCGGTACTTCAGTATCACCTGGCAACTGAAGCACCAGCTTCTGAAAATGCTTCTCCATATCAATAATCTGCGTCTGATAGACCTCCAGATTTGCGGCCTGGTAAGCCTTTATTCGATACTGCTCCTTCAACGAATTTTCTGAATTTTGAATATGCTTGCGACTGTCTTGTAATCCTGTCAGGTGGATCTGATAACCCAAAAAAATAATAATAATGAAACTTAAAGCACAACTGACTGTTTTTAGTAAAGGTGGCCAGTCACCAATATTTTCAAAGTCAATATTATTAAAATCTATGTCATTCAACTTCTTAATGGACTCTATCATATTCATTGAATACGCCCCTCTTCGTCCGGGGTCGTCTGGGTGAAGCTCAAATCAAACTCATTCAGTTGCTCACCTTGCTCATCAACTTTTCTGACTGCGGTTAAATTAGGATCAGCAAACCAGGGGGAAGCATCTAATTGTCGCATGAGAACCGCCACACGGTTATTCGATTCAGCCACTCCAACCAGACTAAACTCCTTGCCTTCTGCTTGCAGGGTTCTGAAATAAATTCCTTCAGGTACAATGCGTGCTAACTGATCAAAAACCTGGACAATAACAGGCCTGTTTCCTTCCAGCCCTTTAATCACAGCCATTCTGTCAAGAATCATAACCTTTTTATTCTTAATCTCTTTTATTTCAACAATCCGCTGATCAAGCTGTTGTAATTCACGTTCAATATACTGGTTTCTGGCTTCCTGATAACGAATGCTGTCACTGATCACCCTGTCAATACTGAAAATAATCAGGGCTGCACAAGCAACAGAAGCACCCCATATAGCTACGAACGTCTTCTTTCGTCGCTCTCGTAACTCTTCTCGCCAGGGGAGTAAATTAATTCTAGCCATCAGTCAAAACTCCTCATGGCCAGACCACAGGCAATCATCAGGGCCGGGGCATCCTGATCCAGTTGCTTTTTATTCACCTTGCGCGCAATTTTCATCGTTGATAACGGGTTAACCACTGTTGTTTTAATTTGCAGCTGCTCCTCAAGGGTCTCGGCCAATCCCTTGATAGAGGAACCGCCTCCTGCAAGCAACAAGGCGCCAATGTCACTGTATTGGCTGGAAGAATAAAAAAACTGCAATGAACGTGAAATTTGCTGAACAGCCGATTCGACGAAGGGAACTAAAACCTGTGACTCATAATCTTCAGGTAGCTGACCACTTTTTTTAGCACTTTCCGCCTCCTGCATTTCCATATCGTAGTGATGCTGAATTTCATCAGTCAGCTGCTGCCCGCCAAAAGGTTGCTCCCGTGAATAAATGATATGCCCTTTGTCAATGACGTAAAATGAGGTGGTTAATGCCCCCATATCGATTATAGCGACCACAGGTTCCTTGCCATCGCTCTGCAACGGCTCTTCAATCAACCCATAGGCTCTTTCCATGACAAAGGATTCAACATCCACAACCTGAGCTTCCAGCCCGGCAATGGCCAACGCTTCTTCACAAGCTTCTATATTTTCCCGGCGACAGGCGGCCAGTAATACATCCGCAAGCTCAGGGTTTTTAGGATTTAAAGACTGGACTTCAAAATCAATGGCAACTTCATCGAGGGGGTAAGGTATATATTGATCGGCTTCTACCGTAATCTGAGATTCCATTTCGTTGTCACTAAGGGATGCATTCATCTCAATCATTTTGGTAATGACAGCAGCCCCTGAAACAGCAATAGCCGCTTTTTTTAATCCCGAACGTGAGCGTTTCAGCGCTTTCTCTATCGCCCCCCCGACAATCTCAGGCTCCTGAACCTTGCTCTCCACTACAGCTCCTTCTGGTAAAGGTTCAAAACCGTAGGCTTCCAGGCAATAGGTTCCCTGGCTGGTTTCGCTCAATTCAAGCAACTTGACCGCAGCCGAACTGATATCAATGCCTAGCATGGACTTATTTTTACCGGTAAATAACTCAAACACTCCTCAGTCCCTTATTCTGCCTGCGAATAAAATGGTGTGATTTTCTTGTTATAACTATGACATGACCGTATAACAGGCATATCACCTTAGTGGACTATCGACTTTCTGTGATTTTTATTAAGCGCCAGAGTAACCTGATTGGCTGCTGGGCATCCCTCACTGTGTGTCTTCAGGGGTATAGCTCACGGGAATCCATCAAGAAGCTGTTCACAATCTTTTATCCGCTGCAACCGCCAATAAAAACAGGCTGTTTTGCGCTTTTCACAAAAAATCATGCACAGCTTCAAGGAACTATTGCTTGAAGGTGTTCTGATGGTGACTGCAGAAAGCTCTGTACTGCCTGGTTTGATGGTGGGTAATACCCTGCCCTGAGACTGAGCGGATAATCTGGTGAACGAAAAGCTCTTTTGAATAGCTCTTTTGAATAGCTCTTTTGAACAGCTCTTTTGAACAGCTCTTTGATAGTCTGAAGGACAGAACAACAGATCACTGTCTAGCTACGATAACGGGTCTTAGTTGAGGCGGATGTGACAGATTATATTTTGTTCTATAACAACCACCGGCTACTGTCGTATCTGGATTACATAAGTCCAGCCATTGGCTTTTGGGCAACAGCCACTAAAAAGTCTCTTTATCCAGAGTCCTTTTTAGTTGATCAACAACCCCCTGTCATCGTTCGCTGGCTGGTTTATCACGGACTTTTAAAACTACTGTCAGCTAAGACGGCTTCTTTGGTTTAACGTATAACACCAGCCGATGATCCACCAGCTCATAACCGGCCTCTTCAACAATTTTATGTTGCATCTGTTCAATTTCGGGACTGTAAAATTCTATGATTGTGCCTGTTTCCCGGCACACAATATGATCATGATGGTCACCACGCGCACGTTCGTAGACAGCATGTCCGTCATCAAAATTATGGCGCACCACCAGTCCTGCATCTTCAAACTGGGTTAACACCCGATAAACCGTTGCCAAACCGACATCATCTTCCGCATCCAGCAAAGCCTTGTAAACATCCTCCGCGCTCATATGGTGCCCGTCAGCACTTTCGAGAATTTGTAGAATCTTTACTCGTGGCAGGGTGACTTTCAGGCCCGCTTTTCTCAACTCTTGATTTTCCAACACGTTTCCCTAACCTTTAGCAGAAGAACCCTGCTATTATCTCATTTTAATCAGAATAAGCACCTGATCCTTTATACTCTGGGGTGGCTGTGATTACACCACCTGAGTTGTTAGCCAGAAGCAACTGACATGCAGGTGCTTCATTCATTTTTGAGCAAACAAGATAGTGGAAGTCTGAAAGCGATGCAAAAACCTTTGGTCTACACCGCCACCATTTTCACAGTTACACTGCTCGCTGGTTGTGCCAGTTCCACCGACGGTGGTTCTAAGCTGGTTAGTTTCCCGGGCGCCTATAAAATTGATATCCAGCAGGGTAATGTGATTACCCAGGAGATGGTAAACCAACTCCGTCCGGGGATGACTCGCAGCCAAGTGCAGTATGTAATGGGTACCCCTCTGCTGGACGACATTTTCAACCAGGATCGTTGGGATTATGTCTACAGCCTACAACCTGGTAATGAGCCACGTACCCAGAAAACCGTGAGTATTTTCTTTGATGACAACCGACTATCCTCCATTCAAGGCGATCTGCGGCCAAAATCCACAGAAAAGACCACGCCTTAAAGTGCCATCTGCTTTTTCTGCCTGGCCTTTTCCGCTCGCCGCTTTCTGACCTCCCTGGGGTCAGCAATCAGGGGCCGGTATATTTCTACCCGGTCACCTTTCTTTACCGTTTGCTCTTTGGGCTTTGAAACCACCTTACCAAAGATACCTACTTTAGCCGATTCAAGCACAATTTCTGAAAAACACTCAACAATACCTGAACGTTGCGCCGCCTCAAATACTGTTGTGCCTTCTCTTACCTGCACAGTCAGAATTTTTTGCCGCGATGGGGTAGCAAAGGCTACCTCAATGGACAAAAGCTGATCGTCGGGGTTATCCATAGACTTTCTCCGCACGCCCCGAAAAGGCGTCTACCATAGTGTTCATCACTTGACCAAACATAGGACCCAGAGTGGCTTTTAGCAATGAGTTGGAAACTTCAAAATCCATTTCCAAAGAAACCTTACAACCTTCAGGCCCCAGTGGCTTAAAATGCCAAGTGCCTGAAAGATAGGAAAAGGGACCATCAAGTAGCTCCATATGGATAGATTTACCATAATTAAGCTGGTTGGTCGTGGAGAACTCCTGTCGAATACCTCCTTTGGCTACCATCAGTGCCGCATCAACTTGAGCGCCATCTTCCCTCAGAATTCGTGCGCTCTCACACCAGGGAAGGAACTGCGGATAAGACTCCACGTCGTTCACTAAATCATACATGGCTTGCGCAGGAAACATTACCAGCGCAGAACGGGCAATCTTGGGCATGGAATTGGGACGCATTATTACCAAAGAGGGACGATAGCATAACAGAGCTGAGTAAGCTGCGGCTAGGAGCCTCTCAATGCTGAAGTGATGTTATGTGGAGTAATGACAACAAACCACTTTTTATGGAGTAATGACAACAAACCACTTTTTATGTGGTTTTCTTATGCGGTTTTCTTTGACTCATATTGTTCCGGGCTACTATACCCCAACACACTGTCTGCGCCGGTGCTGTCTAATGTTGTACCAGCTTTAGGGTACATAGAAATAGATATTGGTAAGAGTCAGAAGTCACCTTCACTTTCTTCGGGTTGGTCTGTTTTTCACTGCCATTGCGTGAAAATACCCACAGGCTACAGATCAAAGCCTGTGGATATAAGCAGAAACTCTCAGAAAGTTATGCGGATTGGTTGTCCTGCTTTCTCTGCTTTCTCAACAGGCGAGAAAAGAGAATACCGCTTTCAAACAGTAACCACATAGGGACAGCAAGTAGTGACTGTGAGATAATATCCGGTGGTGTCAGTAACATACCAATCACAAAACAGCCAACCACTACATAAGGGCGTTTTTTCGACAAGCTTTCCACTGAGGAAATGCCTGACCATACCAGTAAGATCGTTGCCACCGGAATTTCAAAAGCCACCCCGAAAGCAAAGAACAGCTTCAGAATGAAATCAAGATACTTGTTAATATCTGTCATCACAGTAACAGACTGCGGCCCTACCGAGGTAAAGAACGAAAACATCACAGGAAAGACGACAAAGTACGCAAAACAAACACCGAGATAAAACAAAAAAATACTGGCTACCAGCAAAGGAATACCAAGGCGCTTTTCATGCCGGTAGAGTCCAGGGGCGATAAATCCCCAAATTTGGTGAAGAATAAAAGGAATTGCAATAAACAACGACAACACGATAGTTAGCTTAAAAGGCGCAAGAAACGGTGAAGCTACTTCGGTTGCAATCATGGTACTGCCTGCAGGCAGTGTGGCACGCAGTGGCTCAGAGATATACTGGTAAATGTCGTTGGAAAAATAAAATAATCCCGCAAACACCACGAGTACGGCTACCATACACCGTAGCAGGCGTGTCCTTAGCTCCAGCATGTGCTGAACCAAGGGTTGCTCCTGACCTTTTGGTAAGGTTTCCTTTATCTCAGACATGATGGTTACAGTGCACCTCTTTCTGCGCGGTGTTAATCCGATGGCCGTTTTTGCTCTTGCTCATTTTTTTCCAGCGTGGGTTTTTCGGGTAGGTCAGTGGACTCGTTTCTCGGAGGGAGGGGAGGCAAATCAACGGTTTTCTTCAAGTCGCGGGCTTCTTTCTGTATACATTCGCTTGTTTGTTTCAACTCTTTCATAACGGCTTCATTGTGAACCTGGCGTCTAATTTCATCAACGCCCGTTTCACGCTCAAGCTCGCTTTTCAGGGACTGAAAGTTGCGCCGGATTTTTGCTACCCAGTATGCCGTAACCTTTATTGCATGGGGCAAACGTTCGGGACCTAACACAACTAGGCCGATGGCTGCGACGAGCAACAGCTCCGTAAAACCTATATCCAACAAAATATGTTTCTCACCTCGTTATACGTGAGATTTCTCTTTAGTGGACGGTGCACGTGTAGATGTCAAAGGTTTAGCCGGAGTATCAGATTCATTACTTTCTTCAGAACCCAGGGCTTTCTTAAAGCCTTTAAGTGCACCGCCCAAGTCTGTACCAAGTGAACGCAGCCGCTTGGTGCCAAAAAGCATGACCACTATCAACAAAATAATTAACAATTGCCAGATACTAATACCACCAATACCCATCATTTATCTCCTCTTTATAGTATAAAAAACAACCAGGCTATCAGCGTTTATCGCTATACTACGCTGACTGTATATTATCTTTCAAATATTTTTAGAGGGTTAGTCTAAATTAACAACCATGACCAACCATCCGTTATAGCCGAAATAATACCTCGGTTAATCACCTGTTTGTTGGGTGCTATGGATCTGGTGTTATGTAATCGCCATAATCCATGCTCTTTAAGCAGGATCTCCACGCCCCATTGATGCTGCCTTCAGATCGCTTTTATCTGAACCCACGTTGGTTCAATCAAGGGGCAGAGGGATAAACCTGAATTCAGCGCCACAGCAGCGTTGTCAAAATGCCATAAAACAATCTGTCATCGAGAACAGCGGCAGTGCTCAGATCAGCGGTGTCAGTGAAATGGAAAAATTGTCAGGCATCAAAAAATCACAGCGTTCTCTCACTGGCTCCGCATCTGTGACTGAAATTGTATATTTCTCCAATAGCCGCCCCATGGACAACGTGATTTCTGGCAATGCCAGCGACAGGTCCGGGCTGGCACCGAGGCCAATGGCAAAGGGCATCACCTGGCTGTCTGTACACTTGTCTTTTTCCAGCCAGCGATTTTCCAGCCAGCGATAAGGGTTAAATACTTCTGGTTCCGGAAAATGACCTTCATCAGGACTCATAGCATTACTGAGCATCACCAGTCTGGTACTTTTGGGTACAAACAAATCACCCACAGCGCAGTCTTGTAATGCTTCAGCAAAGATAAATGGCGGGGCAGGTTTTAATTGCATGGATTCATAAATACTGGCTGTGAGCAAAGGAGTCTGGGGTAAAGGCCATTGCTGGAGTGAGGCGTCAGGCAATCCCAGTAGCTCTTCCTGAACAGCTGATTGAATATCAGGGTGTAGCGCCAATAAATAAGCGAGCCATGATAATAAACTCGATGTGGTATCCTCACCGGCCACCAGAATAGCTGCCGCATTGGAAATGACGCTGCTGTCAGAAAAGGCGTCACTATTTTCTTCCTGAGCCACCACCAGAGCCTGAAGCAGATTTTCAGGCTTTTTCCTCAATGTGGGCTGGTCGAAAACCTGTTTTTTAACCTCGGTAATACGTTGCTCGAGAAAGACGTGAACCGTGTTAAGCGCCTGCTCCAGCTTTTTGTCTTTGCTTGTTTTATACCAGTGCCAATAAGGAAAAGCGGAGGTGACTCTGGTATTGAGCCCCGGAAATAGCGCGGCCAAATGCCCGCGGAGCACGTCATTATTACCACTGAGCGTATTGGTGTCATAACCAAACACCAGATTGGAAAGCATATCCACCGTGTATTGCGTAAACAGCCATCTGCCGTCAACAGGATTACCGCTTTGGGCAATATGCCCGGCTTTATTCAACAGTTGCCTTGTCACCCGGCTCATAGAAGGGAAAAAAGCGCGCAGATGTTCACCACTGAAGGCAGGATTAAACAGCATCCGCTGTTGTTGTCCCTCAGCACTGAGAAGGCTATTGATCCCCAGTTCCTGAAATACCGACTGCATGGTGCTACGACGACGAAAGGCTCCGGGATGCTGCCTGAGCACTTCCTGGATCAATGTTCCCCGACCAATGACCACCAACGCTTCATGCATCACGCGGATTTTATAAAGGCCACGGTACTGTTTAGACCACTCAAGCAACTGGCGGCGCATATCGCTCTGGCGCAGAGTTTTCAAGTGCCCAAGTGGAAAGCGCGCAGGGGGCGCTGGCAGGTCATCAATGTGATGGATGCTCATGACAATAGCCTGTTGTGTTTACACTGTTATTAGCCTGTTATTATTCACTCGCTTCTTATCCTGTTATTATTCATTAGCCTCGTGCAATTTGCGAATCTCTCATTTATCGGACGTTAGAAGACGGCTTCTCAGAAGCAGTCTTAAAAGTCTGCCCGTAGCGAGGACTGCGAGAAATGGCGGATAAAAAGTCGGTTTCGTGAGGAGAATAGCGGGACTATTTGACGAACAAAAGCGACTTTTTAGACCCATTTATCGTAGCCGCAGTAGGAGCATGACTTTTAAGACGGCTTCTCAGCATATTGAAAGGACGTATCAAGTGCCTGACACCTTTTCACCCACTGATTATCAGCATATGTCCAGGGCCATTCAACTGGCACGCCACGGCAAGTGGACAGCATTACCGAACCCGTTGGTTGGTTGCGTGATAGTCAAAGAGGGGAAGGTTGTCGGGGAAGGTTGGCATGAGAAAGCGGGGGAAGCTCATGCCGAAATCCACGCGCTTCATCAGGCTGGCCCTGATGCGAAAAATGCGACCGTTTATGTCACCCTGGAGCCATGCAGTCACTTTGGGCGAACACCACCTTGTGCCAATGCCCTGGTTAACGCCGGCGTTTCTCGTGTCATTGCCGCTATGTGTGACCCCAACCCTGTGGTTCTTGGTCGTGGCTTTGGCCGGCTTCGTCATCAGGGCATTGGCGTGGCCCATGGGCTGTTAGAAAAGGAAGCCCGGGCACTGAACCGTGGTTTTATCAAACGCATGGAAACCGGGCGACCTTTTGTCCGCGCCAAGCTGGCTATGAGCCTGGACGGTCGCACGGCAATGGCCAGTGGTGAGTCCCAGTGGATCACCGGGCCTGATGCCCGCTCCCAGGGACAGCAGCTGCGGGCTGCCAGTTGTGCCATTGTTACCGGGGTCAGCTCTGTTCTTGCCGATGATTCCGCGTTAACCCTCAGGGAGAGGGAGCTTGGCCTGCCTAATGCGGCGGCTATTGTTACCCGACAACCCCTGAGGGTGGTGCTGGACTCACTGTTGCGAACACCGCCTTCCGCAAAGGTTGTCACCGGACCAGGCCAGTGCCTGATTGTTACCACTGAGCAAGCCAGCGCCAAGAAAAGAGCGCGCCTGGAAACCGCGGGTGCCGAGATCTGGGTACAAAAGACATTGTCACAAGGCCGGGTAGACCTCAGTGCCGTCATGGATGAACTTGGCCGCCGTGGGTGCAATGAGGTATTAGTCGAAGCAGGAGCGACTTTAGCTGGCGCGATGCTTTCAGAGCGGCTGCTGGACGAAGTGACGGTATTTATGGCGCCGGTATTAATGGGTTCAAGGGCTCGCCCGCTCTTTCAGCTACCTTTTGATACCATGGCACAAAAACAGCCATTACGTATTACCGAGATCCGACCTGTGGGAAAGGACTGGCGTATTATCGCAGTGCCCGTTAAAGAAGGGGGCGTAAAAAATCTCACTGATAACTATTCTGTTACATAGCGCAAACCATTACACTAAGCCACTTTAACGAGAATGGAAGGTGTCTGGCTATGTCAGCCATCTGGTCAGGCCATCAGAGCCGGGGGTGATATGCAGCTGAACGACATTGAATCGGTCATCGAAGATATTCGATTGGGTAAACCCGTCATATTGATGGATGATGAAGACCGTGAAAACGAAGGTGACTTGATTGTCGCTGCCGAAAAAATCACGCCAGAAATGGTGAATTTCATGGTGCGCGAGGCCCGTGGCCTGCTATGCCTGACGCTCTCTGGGGAGCGTTGTGACTTTTTGAATCTGCCCCCCATGGTAACCGCCGATGATAACAAGTCCGGCTTTGGTACCCCGTTTACGGTCTCCATTGAAGCTGCCCGGGGCGTTACCACGGGTATTTCAGCCCAGGATCGCGCAAAGACCATTCAGGTGGCTGTGGCTGATGAAACTCAAGCTGACGATATTGTTCAGCCAGGGCATATCTTCCCGTTGCGGGCACAGCCTGGTGGAGTCCTAAGCCGGGCCGGGCATACGGAGGCAGGTTGTGATCTTACCCGCCTGGCCGGATTGAAGCCTGCCGCTGCTATCATTGAGATTATGAACGAGGACGGCACCATGTCACGCCGCCCTCAACTGGAAGACTTTGCAGAAAAGCACAACCTGAAGATAGCGACCATCGCAGACCTGATTCACTATCGCATGGTGAATGAGACCACTGTCGAGCATCATAGCCGTCAAACCCTCGATACCGAGTTTGGTCAATTTGATATGACCGTCTACAACGATACAATTACCGGTGGTAAGCACCTGGCATTAAGTAAGGGGTATATTACGCCTGATACCCCGGTAATGGTCCGGGTGCATATCATGGAGCCTTTCCGTGACCTGCTCAATGCCAAACCCAAACATGGCCTGACCAGCTGGTCGCTACACAGCGCTATGAAGGCCGTTGCTGAAGAAGGCGTCGGCGTGGTGGTATTGCTGGAGCCCAGTAGCCATAACTTTGGCTTAGCACTGGAACATTTTCTGCACCAGAAAGAACGAAGCCCGGACGGCGCATCACGCACCTACTACACCATTGGTACCGGGGCACAGATTCTGAAGGACATTGGGGTAGGAAAAATGCGGGTACTGAGCCAGCCCATGCGTTTTGCCGCTTTGTCCGGCTTTGGGCTTGAAGTAGTGGAGTGCGTTAGCTCTGTGTCTTCTGGTTGCTAAACACCGTTAGGCAGGTTCAAAAAGGCACTGCGGTGCCTTTTTTATTGAACCTGAATTCAGACTGACTATTTTTATCATTTTTTTAGAAGCAGTCTTAAAGGTCTACCCGTAGCGAGGACTCCGAGAAATGGCGGATAAAAAGTCGCTTTTGTGAGGAGAATAGCGGGACTATTTGACGAACAAAAGCGACTTTTTAGACCCATTTATCGTAGCCGCAGTAGGAGCATGACTTTTAAGACGGCTTCTTAGCCCGGATATTTCATAAACTGCCCTGAGAATTGCGCGGAACCTTGCGGCTCTAAGGGATTTTGCGAAGGAGCGC